>JANQKX010000071.1 GCA_028280915.1 Kiloniellaceae bacterium | reverse complement strand
GCCACTCTCAGCCATCTCACTCCCGGCCATCGTGCTTTGAGCCGCCGTTTGCCCGGCCGCCGTGTCCCCGCTGTTTTCCGGCGCCCCGGCATAGCGCGTTTCGGCGATGGTTTGCCGGTCGCGGATGCTCACGACCACCTGGTCCTGGCGGATTTCGTAAACCCCGCCCCGCCAGCCGGCAAAATCGCCGGACACCGTGCGGCCATCGGACAGGGTGATGCGAATCTCGCGAATGGCGTTGCGCGACAGCTGGCGCACGCCGCCGATGGACCCCCGCAGCATCACCGTATTGCGGGTCGCATGGATGACCTCGCCTTGCAGCTGCTCTCCGTTTTTCAGGACGACCGTCGCGGCCTCGGCAGAAGCGGTCCACCACAGGGGAAGCGCCACGATCGCGGCCAGCAGGAGTCGGACGCATTGAGACCCGCCTCCCGAAATCCTTTCGGCGCAGAATGTCATCAAACG
This sequence comes from Kiloniellaceae bacterium, assembly GCA_028280915.1. Lineage (GTDB taxonomy): Bacteria > Pseudomonadota > Alphaproteobacteria > Kiloniellales > Kiloniellaceae > JANQKX01. Next base: position 10,668 of record JANQKX010000071.1, on the reverse strand, counting down.
TCGCGTTTTGATCACCTCAACATCCTTTCTTTTCGCTCCCCGTTTCGGCACCAGACGTTTGCGCTGAAGATCTCTCAGCGCCGGCCCCTTGCTTGAAAGCCCTTTGCTTAGAAGGACTAGTGCTTGAAAGGCCTAGTGCTTGAAAGGGTTGGGCAGGAAACGGCCGCGTTTTGACCGTTCATTTCATAACCTGGCCAAAGGCCTTCGTTACCTGCCCTGGTCCCCGCAAAGCTCCGTCCGTTCCGTCTCCCTAACCTCACACTATGGCATAAATCGCCACCTATTGCATGGTTGAGAGCTTGTCTTCTGCCGGGCCGAAACGGACCCAGCCCGGCAACTCTTCCTTCAGATCAACTTCCTGCCATTTCGGATGGTAGGGCGGCTGCTTGAAGGTATCGAAATTGTCGAAAAAGCGGTCCACAAACCCCTTCACCTTGCGATAGCGCTCGGATTCCGGATCCCAATTGTAAGCGGCCATCACCGCGCCCACGGCGACGGTGGGCACGTCCTGGCCCGGCGCGACCAGATTGGGATAGTCCTCGGCGGTCAAGGTGGAACTCACATAAGCTCCTTCCACCGTATCGGGCAGGATGCTCAGCAAGTGCAGGTTTTCGTCCGAGCCCACCTGCAGCAATAGATTCAAGGGTTTGCCGCCGACAAAGATCAAACCGTCGATTTCACCGTTGCGGAGCTTTTCCAGGGCGATCACTTCGGTGTCCGTGCCCACGTCCACGTCGATATCCAGGGAATCAAAAATGATGCCCGCGGTCATGAAAGTACCGCTACCCTGGGTGCCGAAATTCACCTTCTTTCCCGCCAGCTGGGACACATCGGTGATGTCATCGCGGGTCAGCAGGTGGACTTCCTCGTTATAGAGCTTGGTGATATAGGCGACCTTGCTCTCCACGTTGGGATAGATGCCCGCCGTCCGGTAAAAATCCAACACGTCGGACTGCACGATGGCGATATCGATGCCTTTCAACAGCAACAAGTCCTCGATGTTGCGGATCGACCCCTTGCCGAGCACCGCCATGACCCGGTGGTCGTAGCCGCTGTCCAGGGCGTTGGAGAGATCGGCGGCGATGCGCACATAGGTCCCGGTCACCCCGCCCGAAATCACGCCGACCGTGCCGGCGTTGACCACATCACGCTGCTCGTAAACGTCCTGCGCCTGGGACACGGGCGCCAGGGCCAGGACGGAAAAGACGATTGCGAATAGTCCGATGAAAGGACGCATAAAGTATTTCATGCTCGTTCCTAAAGCCTCCATTGTGGCCCCAAATCGGTCGCAATCGCTCGGATCGTCGCTGCTTGGGGCCCGTTCATATCCATTCGCTTTGACCGATCGGTCGGCAACGCACGCGATCGTCCGGTCAAGCGAAACCAGGTCCCGACTCTTATTCCGCGGCTTGCTCTTCGCCTTGTCCGGCGGCGGCATTGAGCGCCTCAATGCGTTTAGCGGTCTCTCCGAGTTTGTCCCGGAGCTCCGCGATATCCGCATTGGACTTCTCGGCGGCAGCCGCGAAGAGGTTTTCAATCCAAACCGCTGTCGCGCTACCTAAATTCTGGAAATCGGACTGCAATTCGCCGATGCTCGCATTGGCATCGGTCAATCCGACCTTTAGGCTTTTGATTTGCTGCTTGGCCGCCACGAGCTCTTCTTCTTTCGCTTGGGCGCCCAAGAGTTCTTCGCTCAGCCGATCGTTCTCGGATTGAGTCGCCACCAGCATCTTGGCGATCCGTTCCGATTCGGTTTTGCTTTGCGTCAAATCGCCGCTCAGCCCATCGATTTCCGTTTGGGCCTTTTGCAAATCCGTCTTCAAGGATTCAAGATCCGCCACCGCCTTGCGCAAAAGCTCGTTGTCCTGCTGGGCAACGCCTAGGTTTTTGTTCAAGCGGGCGATATCGTTTTGCGCTGCCGTGGCCTCTTGCTTGAGAGTCTCGGATTCCGCTTGCAGACTGGCCAGCTGTTCCAGGCCTTTTTGCGCCTCGCCCAGCTCGCTTTGCAGCCGCTCCTGATCAGCCGTGGCCTGCTCCAAGTCCTGCTTCAAGGTATTGGATTCCGCCGAGGCCGCTTTCAGGATCTGAATCATGGCCTGCTTTTCGGCCTCGCTTTCGGCCTCGTTGCGCTTGGCTTCTTCCAGATCCGTTTCCATCTGGGCCTGGGCCTTGACCGAGGCCTGCACCTGGGCGGTCATGCGCTTGGAGTCTTCATCGGCCTTAGCAAGTTGCTGGGTCAAATCCGCAATCTGTTTTTGTGCCGCGTCCAGGGTTTCCTGCGAGACCGCGTTTTGTTCCAGTTCCGCGCTCAGCGCCGCCACCTGGGCCGTGGCCTGCTCGTGGGCGGCGGTCTTGGCGTCCAAGTTCTTTTTATGCTGATCCGCTTGGTTCTGCGCCGCGGCGACCTGCCCTTGCAGGTCCTGCGCCAAGCCTTCGGAAAGGGTCAGCTTTTCCTGTTGGTTGGACAGTTCCTGACGGACCGTCGTCAACTGATCGCTCAAGCGGCCCCGCTCCACCGCGGCCTTGTCCAGCTCTTCCTTCTGCTCGGCCAGTTTGGCTTCGGCGGCAACGCGGGCGGCCTCGGCCTGATTGAGGGCTTCGGTCAGCTGATCCAGCTCTTCCACAAAAGTGGTCATCATCTGACGCAGCCCGGACGCACCGCTCGTGCTGCCCGTGCTCCCCGTGGAGGTCTCTTCCCCGGCGACTCGATTCAAGAGCGCTTCCGCCCGGTCGCCCGCGCCGCTCTCCATGCCATTTTCCATATGGAATCGGCCCTGTCCATCGCTCAGCTGCGATAGCAGTGGAGAAGCCGGAGCAGATTGTGCGAAGGAAAGGATGGCTGCCGCCGCGGCGGTACTCAATAAAACGTTTCTCATTGGCATGTACTTCATGTAGCGCCCCCAAGTTATCCGGCCGGAGTTTACGATTTCGAATCCGGCGCGACAACTCGCCCAATTATAGAAAGGTGTGGATAAGTCTGTGTATTGTTGCCGGCCCAATGGACTGTCCCGCCGGATTTTGTCTTTTGCCAAGAATAACGCAGCGCTTTCAAGCTATGAGGGTTGTGGCTGTGCGGGAATCATTTTGTTACCTGGTTGTTACCTGGTTGTTACATCCCGCCAAGAGGCCAATACATGCCCACCCTGAACGGGCCGCATTGTCGGGAAAAAAGCGCGAGGGTGCCGGTCCTTGCAACCTCTATAAAACAACGCAAAGCGGGTGTTACAGCTTTTTATAGGCAGCAGAACACCAAAACTTAGGAGAGCTAAAGCAAGCCTTAACCCAATCACGATAGTTTGCGGGGCTACGAAAATTCGAGCATTTCGTCATTGCGAGTCGCGACCATCTAGGGAGTACGGGGCCGTGGAACTGGGTCAAATCCTCATCAACAAGCGCATTGCCACCGTCGAACAGGTGCAAAAGGCGGTGGAACTGCAGCAAAGGGCCGGCGGCCGTTTGGGCGATGCGCTGGTGGCCCTTAGTATCATTTCCGAAGAGCAGCTGAACGGCATCCTCAACGAGGCCCCCCGGGCGCCGCGGACGGCGGAGGAAACGGGTATTCCAGCCGGCGACCTGCGTAATCTCCTGCTCAAGATCATGGCCGCCATGGAACTGCAGACCCCGTCGCGCATGGCCGAGGTGATCAAGCTGCCCAATCCCATGGTGCAGATGCTGCTGGAGGAGTGCGTGGCCCTGAAGCTGGTTGAGGTGCTGGGCACCACCGGCGACGGCACCATGATCTCCGAGCTGCGCTATAACCTGACCGGCGCCGGCAAGGAGCGGGCGGGCGAGGCCATGGAACAAAACCTCTATGTGGGCCCCGCGCCGGTCAATCTGGAAGCCTATGCGCGCCAAATCAACATTCAAAAAATCACAAATGAACGGGTTAACCGCATCCAGGTGGAACACGCCTTTGACGGCTTGGTGATTCCCGACCAGTTCATCGCCAACATCGGGCCGGCCATCAACTCGGGCCGCTCCATCTTGCTTTACGGCCCGCCGGGCAACGGAAAAACCACCGTCGCCGAGGCCATCGCGGACATCTTCTCCAACGTGGTCTACATCCCCTACGCCATTCAGATCGACGGGCAGATCATCAAACTCTTTGACCCCTCGATCCACGTGGAGATCCAGCAGGAGCAAAAATCCGAGGGCGTTTCCATCCGCCGCGACCACGTGGACCGGCGCTGGGTAGCCTGTCAGCGGCCCATCGTCATCACCGGCGGCGAGCTGACCTTGGAAATGCTGGATCTGAAGTACAATCCGACCGCCCGGTTTTACGAGGCGCCCCTGCACATCAAGGCCTTGGGCGGCACCTTCATCATCGACGACTTCGGCCGCCAGTTGGTCAGCCCGGAGGCCCTGCTCAACCGCTGGATCGTGCCTTTGCAAAGCCGCGTGGACTTTTTGAAGCTGCACACCGGTAAGAGTTTCGAGATCCCCTTCGACGAGTTGATCATCTTCTCCACCAACATGGAGCCCAACGACCTGATGGACCCGGCCTTCTTGCGGCGTATTCCCTATAAGCTGGAAACCGTCGGGCCGAACGCGGCGCAGTTCGGCGAGATCTTCAAGGCGGTGGGCGCGAACAAGGGCCTGGAGGTCACCGACGGCCATATCGCCCACGTGATCGACAACCTGACGGCCCGGGGCAAGGGGGATCTGGCTTGTTATCAGCCCGGTTTCATCATCGACCAGGTCTTAAGCGCCTGTAAATACGAGTGCACCGCGCCGGAAATCCGCCAGGACCTGATCGACCGGGCCATCGGCAACCTCTTTGCCGAACCCTCCACCAAATGGGATCGAGCCGGTGTCCAATCTAAGGGTGTCCAGTCCCAGGGCGTCAAGTCCCAGCAAGACGAACTCAAGCAGACCTTCACCGAGGAATCACAAGCGGCCGCGGTCGGCTAAAAGCCGGCCGGGATCGCTGGACTGGCAGAACCCGGTTGAAAGACCGGGTTTAGGCCGCCAGCAGTTCGTCGATGGAAGCGTGCAGGGCGGTGAAATCGACCGGCTTGGTGAGATAGCGGGTGGGATGCAGTTCCTCCACCGCATTCCGGTCCCGATGGTCGGACAGGGCCGTTAGGAAAATAAAGGGCGTCTCGTTGAACTGGGGGTATTTTTCCCGCAGCAGCTCCAGCATGGCATAGCCGGACACCTTGGGCATCTTGCGGTCGCAGATGACCAAATCGGGCTCGCGCTCGACAATCTGGGTCAAACCGTCCGCCCCATCGCAAGCTTCGATGACCTGAAAGCCCCATTTGGTGAGGAACTGCCCGAGCATGGCCCGGAATTCCGGTTCATCGTCAACGCAAAGAATATTCTTCAAGAAAAAAACTCCCGAAAAAACAAGTCACTACATTTTCACTTGCTCCCTTTGGGAAGATCTTATGGGAGACACCGGAAAGAAAATGTTAATTTGCACCGCTTGCCGCCATCCCCCTCGGCACCAAGGAGGGCCGGATAAAAAAGGGCCGGGCGCGAAATCCATCGCCTAAAAATTGATTAACCGTGGAAAATAAATCCGTACCGGCAGAAAGACCACGGCTGCCGAGCCCTGATCAGGGCGAATTAACCCGCCGCCCATCAATTTCTCGGTCTTGTGCTTCAAATAGCTACCCCGGGGGAAGAGCTAGTGCTAGGCTTTTGACACGATTGCCATTGTCCAAAAAATCCAATGAGCCAACGAAATAAGGAGAATCGCAGATGCAGGGATTTGATCAACTGAAAAACCGCTTCCTAACGGGCCAGATCGGGCGCCGGCGGTTCATGCAGCAGGCCTCGGCCCTGGGCATGGCCGCCGCGGCGACGCCCCTGATCACCACGGGCGCCCAGAGCGCCGACCCCATGAAGGGCGGACATCTGCGTCTGGGAACCGCCGAGGGCTCCACCAGTGACACCCTGGATCCCGCCCCCGATTCCAGCGCTTTCATCACCATGCTGTCCTCCACCTATTTGAGCCAGCTCACCGAGGTGGACGCCAACGGCAACCTGCACCCGCTGCTCGCGGAATCCTTCGAGCCCAACGCGGACGCCACGCAATGGATCTTCAAGCTGCGCAAAGGTGTCACCTTCCATGACGGCAAGCCCCTGGTCGCCGAGGATGTGATCGCCACCTTGAACCATCACCGCGGCGAGGATTCCAAATCATCCCTGAAGGCCTTCGCCTCGCAAATTGAAGATGTCACCGCGGATGGCGACCACGAAGTCACTATCCACTTGAAGGAAGGCAACGCGGACTATCCCTTCGTGCTCAGCACGGGGGCCTTTTCCATCGTGCCCAGCAAGGACGGCAAGGCCATGGCCACCGCCGCCAACGGCACCGGCGCCTACTCCCTGCAGGAGTTCGATCCGGGTGTGCGCGCCGTGGTGAAGAAGAATCCCAATTACTTCAAGGATGACGTGGCCCATTTTGAGTCGGCGGAAATCAATATCATCGCCGACGCCGCCGCCCGCCAGAACGCGCTGGTTTCCAACGAGGTGGACCTGATCGACAAGGTGGAACTGAAAACCGCCCACCTGCTGGCGAAGAACGAGGCGGTGGAATTGTTAGATGTCACCGGAACCCTGCACTACACCTTCCCCATGGATACCCGCAAGGCGCCGTTCAACGACAACAATGTGCGCATGGCCTTGAAGTATGCCATCGACCGGCAGGAAATCCTCGACAAGGTCCTCAAAGGCCACGGCGCGATGGGCAACGACCATCCCATTTCTCCCGCCAACCGCTACTTCAACACGGAACTGGCGCCGCGCGAATATGACCCGGAAAAAGCAAAGTACTATTTGAAGCAAGCGGGCATGGACAGCTTGAAGGTGGACCTCAGCGCGTCCGAGGCCATTTGGAACGGCGCCCTGGACGCGGTGGTGCTCTATCGGGAGCACGCGGCCAAGGCCAACATCGACATCACCGCCAACCGGGTGCCCAATGACGGCTACTGGTCCAACGTGTGGATGAAGCATCCCTGGGCGGCCAGCTATTGGAGCGGCCGGCCCACGGAGGACTGGATGTTCAGCCAGGGCTACGCCGATGACTCCAGCTGGAACGAGACCTTCTGGAAAAACGACCGCTTCAACATGCTGCTGCGCGAGGCCCGGGCCGAGTTGGACGAAGCCAAGCGCCGCGACATGTATTGGGAGATGCAGGAAATCGTCCGCGACGACGGCGGCGCGGTGGTGCCCCTCTTCGCCAATCACTTGATGGCCTACCACAAATCCAAGCTCGCCCACCCGCAAAAGGTGGCCGGCAACTGGAATTTGGACGGCTACAAGCTGATCGAAAGGTGGTCCATGAAGCCCAGCTAACCGGGCGAAACGACAATTTCCAAGGGCCGGCGCCTCATCAGTGCCGGCCTTTTTTTGTAAAAATACGTCCAAGGCCGCCGCGACATTTTTTCGCAGCCGGGCGACCCGGCGCCTCTTTCATTGAGCCCGCGCCGTTATTGTGTCATCCATCTGGCCTAGATCTTATCCTATGGGAACACGGGGCGGATGCATCCGCTGCCGGCTGGGATTTGCTTTGATGAAACTGAGTTCAACTCAAACGAGGTTATCTTCCACATGCGCTTGACTCTATTTTTTGCCTTTTTCGCCGTCCTTTTCAGCATGGGCAATGCCCCCGGCGCGCTGGCGCAAAGCAGCCAGGATCTGGGGCACAACGGGATGATGATCGAGGATCCCTGGGCCCGGGCCACGGCCGGGTCGGCCAAAAACGGCGCCGCCTATATCACCATCGTGAACAACGGCGAGAACGGGGACAAACTGGTTTCCGTCCAGACCGATATCGCCAAATCAGCCGAGCTTCATACCCACATCATGGAAAACGACGTGGCCAAGATGCGCGAGGTCGAGTCCATCGAGGTGCCGGCCGGCGCCACGGTGGTCTTAAAGCCCGGCGGCGATCACCTCATGCTCATGGGCCTGTTTGAGCCCTTGGAGGAAGGCAATCCCTTCCAGGTGCTGCTGACCTTCGAAAACGCCGGCGAAATCCCCGTCGAGGTGCCGGTCAAAGGGGTTGGCGCCATGGAGTCGGGCGCCACAGGGTCCGGCGACGGCGATCACGACCATGGTCATAGTCACGACCATGATCATGACCATGAAGGCGAGCAATCAAACTGACGGCCGGCCCTCGGGCGGGGTTACTTGAAAACGGGCGGGCCGGCCTACTTGTCCGGCTCGGACAGGATCTCGTGATAGGCGGCCAACTCGGCCGCCACCCTGCCATAGATGCTCTCGGCGGGATAATTCCCGTCCGGTCCCATGTGGCCCGCTTCCCGGCCCAAAAAGAGGGACAAGGCTTCGTCGACGGTGGTCACCGACCAGACATGGAACCGGCCGTCCCGCACCGCTTGGGCCGCCTCGTCGTGGAGCACCAGGTTATCTTCGTTGGCCTTGGGAATGATGACTCCCTGGCTGCCGGTCAGCTCGCCCTTGTCCTGGCAGGCGCGGAAGAAGCCCTCCACCTTCAAATGCACCCCGCCGACCGCCTGTGACTGGCCGCGCTGGTTCACCGACCCGGTAATGGCCAGATCCTGGCGTGCCGGCAGATTGGCGATTTCGGACAGGATCGCCACCAGTTCGGCCAGGGAAGCACTGTCCCCTTCCACCCCGCCATAGCTCTGTTCAAAGGTGATGGAGCAGTTGAAGGAGAGCGGATGGGCCCGGGCGAAATGGCCGGCCAGGAAGCCCTGCAGCACCATCACCCCCTTTTGCTGGATCGGGCCGCCCAGGGCGATGTCCCGCTCCACGTTGATGACCCCCTTGCGCCCCACCGAGGCCCGCGCCGTCACCCGCGAGGGCGTGCCGAAGGAATGGTCTCCGTAGGACCGCACGGTCAGCGCGTTGACCTGACCCCGCACGGAGCCGGAAACGTCGATCATCACCGTGTCGTCGGCGATCTGCTCGTAGAGCCGGTCCTCAATCCGGGAATTGCGGTCCCGGCGGCGGGCGACCGCCTCCGCCACGGCCTTTTGGGTGAGCAAGGCCGGCTGCACGTCCGGGGCCGGGCTCGCGCCCGTCAGGAGCACCGCCTCTTGCACCGTGTCCTCGACCATTTCGAACTGAGCCGTCAAGCGGGTCCGATCCCCTGTCCAACGAGCCGCCAAGCCCAAGATATAGGCGACAGCGTCGCTGGTGCAGCAGCGTCCGCACTCGGCCGAGGCGATTTGCTGCACCAGTTTGCCGTAGCATGCAATGTTTTCGGGCGTGGCCGGCATGTCGGTATCCACGTCCGCCTTGATGCGGAAATAGGTGTGAAACTCCGAATCCAGGGAAAAGAAGGTGTAATACCACTGGGGGGCGCCCACCACGACCACCTTCACATCCAAGGGGATCGGCAGGGGTTGAAGCGCCCCGGCAATGGGCACGCCGCCGCGCAGGGACATGGCGTCGATGGTGATCTGCCGGTCCCGCAGCGCCGCCTTCAGCCCCACCCAGAGGCGCGGATCGGCGGCCAGGGCCTCCGCCCGCACGACCAGCACGCCCCCGTTGGCCCGGTGCAGCGCGCCGGCACGGATCAAAGTGAAATCGGTCTCCAAGACCCCCGCGGCTTGCCGGTACTGCATGTCGCCAAAAAGGTTGGATACCGTGGGGCTGGCCGCCAACTCGACCATCGGGTGCCGGGAGCCCCCATGGTCCACCAAAAGATTGGCGCCGTACCGCTGGGCCAGGAAACGGTCCTGGGCATCGGGCATGGCGGAAACCCCGCCGGCCTGGGCGACGGCTTCCGGCGGCGCCAAGAACAAACGCACGTTGGCCAGCACATCGTCCTTGAAACTGTCGATCCACGCGCCCAGCTCGCGGTGGCCGGGAAAGGCGTCCGCAAAGGCATCCATCAGCCCCGATACCGCCCGGTCGGCAATGCCGCGGTTCAGCTCGCGCAGTTTTTCCGCCATTTGCACCTGGAGCTCGCCGGCCTGGCGGTTGATCTTCCGAAGGGTCTCGTTGGCCTTTTTGACGGCCGCTTCCAAGCCTTCGCGCCGGTCCTCCGGAATGTCGGCGGGATTGGCCGGCTTGCCGTCGGGCCCGACCGGGACCACGGTGATCCCCCCCTGCAGCTGCACCAGGTCCAGGCCGTCCTTTTGAACCTCTTGGCGCAAGGCCTCGATCTGCTCGGCGACCAGCGACTGGGCCTGATCCCGCGCCTCTTGAACCTGGGTTTCGTAAGCCGCCGACGAGAAGGCGCTTTGCAGCACCTCGCGCAGGCGGGGGATCATGTCATCAAGGCGGGTTTGCAAGCGCCGGCCGTCGCCCGCCGGCAGGCGATAGGGCTTTGGCCGCTGTGGCTCGGTGAAATTGTTGAGATAGACCCAATCGTCGGGGACGGGGCGCGCCGCCACCGCCTTTTGCAAATAGGCCAGGGTGGCGCTCATGCGCCCGCTGCGGTCGGCGCCCAGGACAAAGATATTAAAGCCGCTGGCGGCGACGGAAAGACCGAAGGCCAAGGCCTCGCGGGCACGCTCATGACTGCTGAGCGCAAAAACCTCGCCGCCCCTGCCCGCGTCCTCCCCTAAGCTTTCGGGGTCCGTGCTTTCCGGAATAGGAAAGCGGGGCAAACCAATCTCGTCCGCCGGGATTTTTCGTGCCGTCATCGCGGACAGGGACTACACCCTGGTCCTGACCGGCAATGCCGAGGCACCCGACGTCACGGTCTGGGAGGCCGACGTCCGT
>JANQKX010000033.1 GCA_028280915.1 Kiloniellaceae bacterium | reverse complement strand
GGAAGGTCACGCCGGAATAGCAGGTCTCGCCCCAGCCGAAACCGAAGCCCTCCCACAGCAGGCGCATGACCTTGGAGACGTTGGAGTTGGCGTGCGGGTCGGAGGCGCCCCGGCCCACCACCATGAGCAGGGTATCGTGACGCGCGACGTGATCGCCGGCCGCGGCCATGGCCTGTTCGATGCGGGCGCCCGCCGCCGCCAAGAGTTTTGGGTCGATGGCCAGCTCGCGGCCGTAGAGGATCTCCATCTGGGGATGCTGAGCCTGATAGGTGTTCAGGACCGAGGGGATGTCGTTCTTGGCGTGACCGGCGGCAAACAGCATGCCGGGGATGGCCAAGACCTCGTCGTGACCCGCCTCCCGCAGGCGGTCCAGGCCGTCGCGGATGATCGGGGTCGCGAACTCCAGAAACCCGCTTTCCACTTGGAACTGGGGCAGACGCTCCCTGATGCCCCGCGCGACCGCTTGAAACTCGCGCACCGCGTCCTCATCGCGGCTGCCGTGGCCGCACACCATTACGCCGACTTTCTTCATTGATCCTCCAGCCGGGCTGTGACCCGGGCCCCTTGCGCCGTACCCACCGGCGCTCTATACGCCTTTGCCAGATACATCTTTACCAGTACGTAATCCCGTCGCCGCGGGATCACCCTTGGAACTTGCCTTGCCATGTACTGTCCTTTCCCCGCCCTGGTCAAGTCATGTTGATCGCACCGTTCCTCGACGACGCGGGCCAGTGGCAGATCCAAGCACAAGTCCTGTGGATTATGCTGTTGGCCTTTGCCCTGGACGTGGCGCTGGGCGACCCGCCCTGGCTTTATCGCGCCCTGCCTCACCCGGTGGTTTGGATCGGCCGATTGATTGCCCTGACAGACCTGCATTTAAACCGGCCGGCGGCGGGGCCGCGCGCCCGCTTCTGGCTGGGGCTGGCCGCGACGACGCTGGTCGTGTTCCTGGCGGTCCTGGCGGGCTGGATGATCCATTGGATCTGCGGCTTGCTGCCTCATGGCTGGATCGTCGAAGGGGTGCTGGTCGCCAGCCTGCTGGCCTATCGCGGGCTTTATGATCATGTGAAGGCGGTGGCCCTGGGGCTCGACGAGAGCTTGGCCGAGGGGCGGGCCGCCGTCGCCAAGATCGTCGGGCGGGACCCGGAAAGCCTGGACGAGCCGGGGGTGGCCCGGGCGGCCAGCGAATCCCTGGCGGAGAACTTCTCCGACGGGGTCGTTGCGCCCCTGTTTTGGCTGGCGCTTTTGGGGCTGCCGGGGCTCTGCGCCTATAAGGCGGTGAACACCCTGGACAGCATGATCGGCTACCGCTCCGAGCGGTATCTCTTTTTCGGGCGGGCGGCGGCGCGGCTGGATGACGGGGTGAATTGGCTGCCGGCCCGACTGGCCGGAGTCTTGATCGTCTTGGCGGCTTTTTTTCTGCCCGGCGCGGCGGGAAGGGGAGCCTGGCGGGTCATGTGGCGGGACGCGCCCAAACACCGCTCGCCCAACGCGGGCTGGCCGGAAGCGGCCCTGGCGGGCGCCCTTGGGTTCGCCTTGGCCGGGCCGCGCCATTACGGCAGTGAGACGGTGAGCGATCCCTGGATCGGCGACGGCCGCGCTGAGCTGAGCGGCCGGGACTTGAAGGACGCCTTACGGCTCTATGGCGTGGCGGGCGCGGTGATCGGTGCCGTGCTCGTTCTGGGTCTGCTTTTCTGGCGACCTTAGAACTCGATGCCCTTTTGCGCCTTGACCTTCTGTTCCCGGAAGGGGTGCTTGACCAGGGTCATCTCGGTGACCAGGTCGGCGGCCTCTATGAGCTCGGGCTTGGCGTTGCGGCCGGTCACCACCACGTGCAGGTCCTCGGGCCGCTGGTCCAGAAAGGCCACCACCTCGTCCAGGGGCAGGTAGTCGTAGCGCAGCACGATGTTGAGTTCGTCCAGCACCACCATGTCGTATTTGGGATTGTCGCCGCGGCAGGCCTCGATCATTTCCTTCGAGGTCTCCCAGGCCTTTTGCGCCGCCGCGATGTCCCGCGCCCGGTCCTGGGTATCCCAGGTGAAGCCTTCGCCCATGGTGCGGATCTCCACCAGGTCGGGGAATTTTTCCAAAACCACCCGCTCGCCGGTTTCCCACTTGCCCTTGACGAATTGGACCACGCCCACCTTCATGCCGTTGCCCACGGCCCGCACGGCCAGGCCAAAAGCGGCGGTGGACTTGCCCTTGCCCTTGCCCGTGTGGACGATCAAAAGGCCCTTTTCGATGGTCTTGTCGGCCAGCATCTTGTCCCGGGCGGCCTTGCGCTTGCGGGCTTTTTCGTTGGCGCGGGCGTTTACTTCGTCTTCGGTCAGCTCTGTGCTCATGCTTTGATTTCCGTTGGTTGGGCCGTGGCCAGTTCCTCGAGATGACCCGGGGCCGAGTTGGACCGGGGCCGCCACAGACCCCGTTCGATGGCTTCCATCAGGCGCTCGGCCATTTCCCGGGCGGCGGCGGGGTTTTTCGCCAGCAGGAAGTCGCGGACCGCTTGGTCCCCCAGATAAGCGTCGTAGACCGCGTCGAAATGGTGGTCCGAGACCGCCTTGGCGGTGGCGGCGAAGGCAAAAAGATAGTCCACCGTGGCGGCCATTTCAAAGGCCCCCTTATAGCCGTGCCGCATCACCCCGGCGATCCACTTGGGATTGACCACCCGGGCCCGCACCACCCGGGCGACTTCTTCTTCCAGGCTGCGGATTTGCGGGCTTTCCGGGCGGGAATGATCGTTGTGATAGGCCCGCGGGGGCTGGCCGGAAAGGTGATGCACGGCCGCGTTCAAGCCGCCCTCGAACTGGTAGTAGTCGTCGGAATCCAGCAGGTCGTGCTCCCGGTTGTCCTGATT
>JANQKX010000027.1 GCA_028280915.1 Kiloniellaceae bacterium | reverse complement strand
CAAGCATCGCCGACCTGGCCGATTGGACCGCCGCCTTTATCGCCGCGGCGGGGTTGGAACAGGCAGCCTTGGTGGGCCACTCCATGGGCTCCTTGGTGGCCCTGGAATGCGCGGCGCGCCACGGGGCTTCGGTGCGGGCTCTGGCCCTGTGCGGCGTGGCCCCTGCCATGCCGGTGCATCCGGACATCTTAAGCGCGGCCAAGGAAAACGATCATCTGGCTTTCGATCTCATCAACTCCTGGGGGCACGGCGCGACCGGTCATCTGGGCGGTGCCCGCGTGCCGGGCCTCTGGCTCATGGGCGGGGCCAATCGCTTGTTGGAGCGGGTGCGCCACGGTGTGCTCTTCACCGACATGACCGCGTGCAATGTCTATGACGGCGCCTTGGATGCCGCCGCCAAAATATCCTGTCCCTGTTTGCTGGTAAGCGGCGCCGGCGACAAGATGACCCCGGCCAAGGCGGGCGCCAAGCTGGCCGCCGCCATCCCCGGCGCCGAGCTGACCACCATCCCGGACAGCGGCCACATGATGATGCTGGAAAAGCCCGACCAGACCCTGGCGGCCCTGAAGACCTTGCTCTAAGGAAACTGCCTAGATGACCACAGGACAGTCCGTGCCGTCGCGGGATGACTATCCCCATTATTTGGAGATTCCCACCCGCTGGATGGACAACGACATCTACGGGCACGTGAACAACGTGGTTTATTACAGTTACTTCGACACGGTGATTAACCGCTATCTGATCGATGTGGGCGGGCTCGATATTCACGGCAGCCCGGTGATCGGCGTCTGTGCCGAGAGCCACTGTAACTACCAGGCGCCCATCACCTATCCGGAGGTGGTGGACGCGGGGCTCAGGGTGGGGCATCTGGGCCGGCGGTCGGTGCGTTATGAAATCGGCTTGTTCCGCCAGGACGACCACACCGCCGCCGCCATGGGGCACTTCGTGCATGTCTTCGTGGACCGCACGTCCATGACCCCGGTGGCGATTCCCGAGGGCATTCGGGCCGCCTTGGAGCAATTGCGGCCGGTTTGAAGGGGCATCTTTCGCCTGAACTTCCTCCGCCGGAACCCCCTTCAGCTGGGGCGGGACGCTGTCAAAGAGTGGGGCAGGGCCCTAAAAGCGAACCGGCCGGGAAGGCCCGGCCGGTCGTGCTTTCGTGTTACCTAACGTGAGAGGCGCTGCCCCGGAAAGGGGCCGCAGGTCGCGCCAATCGATTAGGCGGCGGTGCTTTCGAGCACGTTGTCGGCAACCGCGTTGCGGTTTTCGATGTGAATGGTCCGGGGCTTCATAGCCTCGGGGATTTCACGGACCAGGTCGATGAAGAGCAAGCCGTTCTCCATGCGGGCACCGGTGACGCGGATGTGGTCGGCCAGGTCAAAGCGGCGCTCGAAGGCGCGCGTGGCGATGCCGCGGTGGAGGTACTTGGCCTCCTTGTCCTCGGCCTTGGCCTTTTTGCCGGTGACCACCAGGCTCGACTCCTTAACGGTGATGTCCAGGTCGTTTTCGCTGAAGCCAGCCACGGCCATGGTCACCTGATAGGCGTCTTCACCGGTTTTTTCGATGTTGTAGGGCGGGTAGGAAAATTCGCTCTCGCTGACACGGTTAGCCGAATCCAGCATCTTCATCATGCGGTCAAAGCCGACGGTGGCGCGGTAAAGCGGGGTAAAGTCGTGGGTTCTCATGCTCCATATCCTCCTATGAGCAACATGGTTAAATGTCGGGCCCACCGAGTGGTCAGACCCATTTTTGCTCGCTTTTTTTGGGAGACCCTGCCTTAGGCATCTCCGCAGCGACATTTGAGATATAGGCAGAGGTTTTGCCAGTTCAAGGGCTTTCCCCGGCCAAAATCAATCGCCGGTTAGCGCGTCCAACATATTGTTATTGAATAAGAATTTTCTAAATTTTAGTCGTTTACGACAAACCAAGAGAATTTTAAGGCCGAAACCGCTATGCTCTGGCCCCTGGCGATCTTGGTCGCCCCGTATCGCAGTTTGGGATATGCCCGTGACGGTGCCTGCCACGCCGATTTCTTTTTTTGACAACACCTTCGAGGAGGCTCTGGCGCTCACGCGGCAGGCGCGGAGCTATTTCGCCTCGCGGGATATGGAAAAGCCCATCGGCGCCACCCCGGAGGCCCAGTTGCTGACCAGTTGCGAATCCATGCGGGTGACCGCGCGCCTGACCCAGGTGGTGGCATGGTTTTTGGTGCAGAAGGCCGTGCACAATGGCGAAATGCCGAAGGAAGAGGCTCTCAAGCCGGAATACCGACTGCAGGGACACGGAGTCTGCGATCAGGACAGCCCTGAATTTGACGCCGACATGCCGACCGAGCTGCGCAGCTTGCTGGATCAAAGCCACCGCCTCTACCAGCGGGTGGCCAGGCTTGATGCCCTGCTCGACCAAGCTTGATGCCCTGCTCGATAAGTGAGCGCTCGATAAATGAGCAGCGCGGCCAGCTGGACGGCTGCTGATCCGATACTCGATTACTTCAAGCCGAAGTTGCCGAAGCGCTTGTTGAACTTGGCCACCTGGCCGCCGGTGTCCACCAGCCGGTGCTCCCCGGTCCAGGCCGGGTGGGTCTTGGGATCGATGTCCAAGCGCAGGGTGTCGCCTTCCTTGCCATAGGTGGAGCGGGTCTTGTACTCGGTGCCGTCGGTCATCTGGACCGTAATTTCATGGTAGTCCGGGTGAATGTCTTTTTTCATCTCATTAAATCCGTTTATAGGTCTTCCGAGTCCATGAAATGGACCTTGGCCGGTCACTCTGCACATTGTGTGGTATCTTATGACTTGCAAACACCAAACCCCTCCCCGAATGAGGCCCGGAGCCGGCGCGCGGCGGGTATATAGCCGAAGTGACGGCGCGGTGCAAGCCTCCTCGGCTTTTGGCAGGCGGAATCCGCCGTGCAGGGTGCAAAGAGAATCTGCACCTTGTGACGTGGCGAACAATGCCCTAGAAGCCCTGAAGCCGCTGCTTTTTCGCGTCGGCCCCGATCGTCCTCACCCCTAGGCCAGCCGATCCGAATATCCGTGAGACCATCCGCCAAGTCGACCCGCGAAGACCGTGCCAAAGGGCAGAACATGAATCTGCTCGTCAAACTGTGGCCCTTCTTGCGGCCTTACCGGGTCCAGATGGCGGCGGCCCTGGTCGCCTTGGTGGTGGCCGCCGGGACCGTATTGGGCCTGGGCATGGGGCTGCGGGCCCTGGTGGACGAGGGGTTTTCCGGGGCCGATCCGGCGTTACTGGACCAGGCGGTGCTGGTGCTCTTGGCGGTGGTCCTGGTTTTGGCGGCCTCCAGCTACGCCCGTTTTTACCTGGTGTCGTGGATCGGCGAGCGGGTGGTGGCCGATCTGCGCCACCGGGTCTACGGGCATGTGCTGCAGTTGTCGCCCGCCTACTATGAAGTGACCCGGCCGGCGGAGATCCTGTCGCGCCCCTCCACCGATACCACCTTGCTGCAGACCGTGGTGGGGTCATCGGCCTCCATCGCCTTGCGCAACAGCCTGCTGTTCCTGG
>JANQKX010000019.1 GCA_028280915.1 Kiloniellaceae bacterium | reverse complement strand
CGCCTCCCAAGCGCTTGACCGCCATGGCGGCGGTGCCCATGGACCGGGCCATGTTTCAGTGCTCGGGCTCGGAAGCCAACGATGCCATCATCAAGTTCCTGTGGTACCGCAACATCGCCCGGGGCCAGCCCGAACGGCGTAAGATCATCTCCCGCTGGCGTGGCTACTACGGCAACACGGTGGCCGCGGTCAGCGCCTCGGGCCAGCCCCATATGCATGCCAAGTTCGGCCTGCCCCTGCCCGGCTTTTTGAAGCTCTCCACCCCCAACTATTATCTGGCCCATAGAGAGGGCGAGAGCGAGGAAGAGTTTTCCGCCCGCTTGGCGCAGGAGTTTGAGGCTCTGGTGCTGGCCGAGGGGCCGGAGACCATCGCCGCGTTTTTCGCCGAGCCCATGCAGTCGGGCGGCGGCGCCATCCGTCCGCCAAAGGGCTACTGGCCCGCCATGCAGGCGGTGATCCGCAAATACGGCATTCATTTCCACGTGGACGAGGTGGTCTGCGGTTTCGGCCGCACCGGCCATATGTGGGGAGCGCAGGCTTTTGGCTTGAAACCCGATTCAACCTCCTGCGCCAAGGCCCTGACGGCCGCCTTCTTTCCCATGTCGGCCCTGATGATCAAGGAGGATTTTTACCAGGACATGGTGAATAACTCCGATGAAGTGGGGGTGCTGGGTCACGGCTTTACCTACGCCGGACATCCCGTGGGCGCCGCCGTGGCACTGGAAGCCCTGCAGATCTATGAGGAGATCGATATCGTTGGTCACGTCCGAAAGGTGTCCGAACACTTCCTCGCCCGCTGCGCCGACTTGCAGGACCATCCGCTGGTGACCGACGTGCGCGGCATCGGCTTGTTCTGCGGCATTCAGCTGATGGCCGATGGGACCAAGCGGGTGCCCTTCGACCCGGCGCTGAAAGTGGGGCCCCGGATTCAGGACGCGGCCCATGCCGGCGGTCTTTATCTGCGTTCCATTCCCCCCGACCGGCTGAGCTTCATGCCGCCCTTGATCATCAACGAAAGCGAGATCGACGAGGCAGTCGAGATCCTCAAAGGAGCCCTGGACAAGGTCTTGAGCGAGCTGCGCTAGGCATCGGTTCCGATTGATCAATCGGATCTTTGCACAATTCCCTGCCATAAGCTGTATGGTTAGATCCAGGAACCAACGGCATGGGAGCGTTTGGAACATGCGTTTGAAATTGTTTGCCCTCGTCGCCGGGGTTGCCTTGTTGGCGGGGCTTGTCATGGTCCCGCGCGGCAGTCTGGCGCAGCAGTCCGTGGACCTTGAACTGGTGCTTTTGGCGGACGCCTCCCGGTCCATCGATGACGGGGAAATCCTGTTTCAGCGGCAGGGCTATGCGGAAGCCATGACCCACCCGGATGTTCTGACGGCGATCACCTATGGTTTTGAACAAAGCATCGCCGTTACCTATGTGGAATGGGGCGATGAAGACTCGCAGGACGTGGTCGTGCCTTGGACCATCATTGACGGCCTGGCCAGCGCCGAGGATTTTGCCGAACGCTTGCTTGCCGCGCCGCGCCTTGCCTCGGGACCCAACGCCATCGGCAGCGCCATCGCAGCCGGCCACGCGTTGATCGACAGCAATCAGATCAATGGCCGCCGCAAGGTGATCGATTTTTCCGCCGATAGCGCCTATAGCGGCGGCGGCGTCATGATCTCCCAGGCTCGGGCCGCCGCGATGGCGGACGGCATCACCATCAATGGTTTGGCGATCTTGTGCCGTCGATGCGAGTCGGGTCAGCCCGTGGGCTACGATTTGGAAACGGCATTTGAAAGCCTGATCGTCGGCGGTCCGGGGCATTTTGTGGTCACCGCCGATGGCAGTGCCAGTTTCGCCGAGGCGGTTCGCCGTAAGCCCCTGCTCGAAGTCGCCGACGACGCCCTCCGGGAGTGGGCGAAATCCCGCACGTCAGCGGCTATTCCGACCCGGTTCTGACCAGGTCTAATTCGTCTCCGACTGGTATGACTGAGCCGATGGTAGGCGGCACTGTCAGAGGATCGCCTTGGCCGGAACGCCCATCAATTCCGGGGCGGAAAAGTCACAGGCTTCGTCGACGCCTTGCAAAACCGCGTGCATGAAGCGGTCTTCCTCGTTGGTTCGGTAGGCGACAACGAAGGGAAGCTCGGTTGGACGCGCATCGGTTCGAATTTCGATCAGTTGACCGGCACGCACCAGAGGCGCGCAAAAGCTTGCCGGCACCAGGGCCACGCCCAAGCCGGCGACCGCCATGCGAACCAGGGCGCTGAGGCTGTCGGTGGTGATCACCCGCCGTTGCCGGGAGCGCCGCAGGGGCGCCCAGGGTTGCACAAGATCCCGCACCCCGGCTTGAATGCCGTAGGTCACCACCGGCAGGGAGTCCAGTTCGGCCGGGGAGTACAAGCGATCTCTGTCGCATAAGGACGGACTGGCGATCCAGGACAAGGGCACGGCCCCGATGTCCCGGGACCGCAGCAACGGGCCGTGCTCGAACTTGGTGCGGATAATGAGATCCAAGTGCCCGTTTTCCAAACGATCGGTCAAGGCGCGGGCCCCCTCCACCTCCACATCGTGCACCATGGTGCGGTCGTCCCGCTCCAGAACGCTGATCAAGGCCGGCAGCCAGGTGGCCGCCGTCAATTCATTCACCCCGATGCGAAGGTGGCGCTGAATCTGATAGCCCTCGCCCGATAGCTCGGAAATCTGGGCCGCCAGCGCAAGCATGTCGCTGGCCAGATCAAGCAGTTCTGCACCCCGTGGGGTCACGCGGAGTTCCCGCCCGCCACGCTCGAAAGCGGCAAAGCCACAGTCCTGCTCAAGCTCCTGAATCCGCTTGGAGATGGCCGACTGGCTGGCGTTGAGATGCTCCGCCGCCCGGGAAAAGCTGCCCAATTGGGCGATCCAGTAAAGGGCTTCCAACTGGCGCAAAGTCGCCATGAACGCTCCCATCAGCTTTTTGGCATCAATTTTCTAACATGAATTTTTTCGATAGAGTTTCATATATTAATATCGCTTTTCTTTCTATGTGGAAATGCCATTGTTGACCCGTCGCCGATGAAACCCGGATGGCCGCGATGTCCTCGATCCCGACGCCTGACCACCTATTTTGGCCCACGCCCGCGCCCGTGACCTCGGCGGTTACTGAAAACGGGCAGTTGCGCCTGGCCTGGGCCGATGGGGCCGCCCATGTTTTTCACCCCTTCTGGCTGCGGGAAAATTGCCCCTGCGCCGACTGCCTGCACCCCGGAACCCGCGAGCAGCTGCTGGATATCCGTGACCTGGACTTGGATATTCAGGTCAAGCGGGCCGAAATCGATGACGAGGGCGCGGTCTGCCTTCGGTTCAGTGACGGTCATGACAGCCGCCACCACCCGGGCTGGCTCTGGGCCCACGGCAGCGACC
>JANQKX010000731.1 GCA_028280915.1 Kiloniellaceae bacterium | reverse complement strand
GCCGGGCGACCTGACCGATGGGGCTTATTGCGACTCCCTGCCCGGTCAAGCCGCCGAGGCCTTGGGCGGGCTGGACATGGTGGTGAACAACGCCGGGTTCATGACCCGCGGCCCGGCCACGGAGGCCAGCGACACGGATTTCCATCTTTCCATGGCCATCAATGTGGAGGCGCCTTTTCGCATCTGCCGCGCGGCCATCCCGCTCATGGCCGCCACGGGCAGCGGCGCCATCGTCAACCTGGCTTCCTGCTGGGGCTTGCGTCCGGGGCCCAATCATCCGATCTACTGCGCCTCCAAGGCGGCGGTGGCTTCGCTGACCCAGTGCCTGGGTCACGATCACGCGCACCAGGGCATCCGCGTCAACGGGGTCTGTCCCAACGAAGTGGACACCCCCATGCTGCGCTCCGGTTTCGCCGCCCGCGGCCTGGACCCGGAAACTGCCATCGAGGGCTTGAACGCAACAGTGCCCCTCGGGCGCATCGCCCAGCCGGAAGACATCGCCGACGTGGTGCTGTTCCTGCTCTCCGACCAGGCCCGCTACATCTGCGGCTCCCTGGTCGAGGTCAACGGCGGAAAGCCGGTGGCATGAACCAGGATGCCCAAAAGGTGGCCTTGGTCACCGGCGGGCGCAGCGGCATCGGCCTCGCCTGCGCCCGGCGCCTGGCCAAAAACGGCATTCGGGTCATCACGGCCCAACGGAGTCCGGCCGAGGACTTCGAGACCATCACCTGCGACCTGGGCGACCCAGAGGAGCCGGAACGGGTCATCGGAGAGACCATCGACCGGGCCGGCCGCTTGGACATCCTGGTGAACAACTCAGGGGTCATGTTCGAAGGCACGGTGGAAGAAACGTCCGTGAAGCTGTGGGATCAAACCATGGCCGTGAACCTGCGGGCACCCTTCCTTCTCATCAAGCACGCGGTCCCTCACCTGCGCCATGGCGGTGCGAGTCGTGACAGGGGCGACGGCGGAGGCGGCAGCATCATCAACATCGGCTCCATTGAGGGTCTGGGGTCGAACCCGCGCCATCCGGCCTATTGTGCCTCCAAGGCGGGGTTGCACGGACTGACCCGCGCCGTGGCGGTGGATCACGGCGGGGACGGCATCCGCTGCAACGCCGTGGCCCCGGGCTGGATCGATACGGATCTGAATATCGAATTTATCGACTCCATGGCGGACCCGGCGGCCTTCCGGCGCCAGATCGGCAAGGTGCATCCCGTCGGGCGCAGCGGCGCCCCAGAGGAGGTCGCGGCGCTGGTGGCCTGGCTCGCCTCCGACGACGCATCCTTCGTCACGGGCCAGGTCTACACGGTGGACGGCGGCCGGATGGCGCAGCTCTCCCTGCCGTGAATATCCGCCAAGCGCCATGATCCGCTTGACAAATCCGGCGCAGGGCGCCATGTAGCGGCCATCGATTGTCTCGTAATTGCGCGAAGCGCCACCCAAGGTGGCTCTATTTTCCGGGAACAATAACAAAAACCATACTCGTACCTGCCGCGCCCGGTACAAGGCGAAACGCCTGAGTCCGGTGACCGCGACCATGCGCTCTCCCTGCTCGGGCTCAAAAGGATATTTTTTTGACCCAACCTAAGTTTTCAGAGATCGGCCTGGCCGATCCGTTGCAACGTGCCCTGACCTCCAGAAACCACCTCACCCCCACCCCGATCCAGGCGCAAGCCATCCCCGTGCTGCTCGACGGCCGGGACTTGATGGGCATCGCCCAGACGGGCACGGGCAAAACGGCGGCCTTCGCCCTGCCCCTTCTCCACCACCTGTCGCAAGAGGCCCCGGTCCGCGGCAAGCGCAAGCCACGGGCCTTGATCCTGGCGCCGACCCGCGAACTTGCCATCCAAATCGGCGACGAGTTCCGGGCCTATGGCCAGCACTTGGCCCTGCGTCATACGGTGATCTTCGGTGGCGTGGGCCAAAATCCGCAGGTGAACGCCCTGGCACGGGGCATTGACATCGTCATCGCCACGCCGGGACGCCTGCTCGACCTCATCAACCAGGGCCACGCCAAGCTGGACCGAATCCAATTCCTGGTCCTGGACGAGGCCGACCGCATGCTCGACATGGGCTTTGTGCGGGATGTGCGCAAGATCATCGCCGCCCTGCCCAAAAAACGTCAGTCCCTGCTGTTTTCTGCCACCATGCCGCGTGAAATCGATCGTCTGGCCGGTGACATTCTCAAACAGCCCGAACGGGTCGAGGTGACCCCTCAGGGCACCTCGGTGGAGCGCATTGACCAGAGCGTCTATCACGTCGCGACCGCCGACAAGGTCCACCTGATGACCCAAATCTTGGACGACCCCACCCTCTCGCGGGTGATCGTCTTCACGCGCACCAAGCACCGCGCCAACCGGGTGGCTGAAAAGCTGGAGAAGGCCGGCATTGCCGCCGAGGCGATCCACGGCAACAAATCCCAAAACGCCCGGCAAAACGCCCTCAAGCGCTTCCGTGCCGGCACCGCGCGG
>JANQKX010000726.1 GCA_028280915.1 Kiloniellaceae bacterium | reverse complement strand
AGGACGGCTGGCGCGCCCTGACAAAGACCATGATCGACCTGTCGGGCGTGCCCGAGGATCAAGCGGCCTTGACCGCTTACCTGGCGGCCCACTACCCGCCCAATGACAAGCGCAGGCCCGAGCTGCGCCCCGGTGACAGCGCCATTTCCTTTACCGAATGGGTGGTGCCGACCCTGGGCCAACGGCCGCGGGACCCGGTGGAAGCCGCCGACGGGACCATCTGGTGGGCCGGCCAATGGGGCAACATGATCGGCAGCATCGATCCGGCCAGCGGCGCCATGACCGAGTATCCCCTGCCCCCCGGCGCCCATCCCCACACGGTGACCATGGACCCGGCCGGGCGGGTTTGGTACACGGGCAACAAAAATGGCACCATGGGCTATCTGGACCCGGCCACGGGGGAGATCAGCGAAATCCCCATGCCCGATCCCAAGGCGCGGGACCCCCACTCGGCCATTTTCGACGCCCATGGCATTTTGTGGTTCACCCTGCAGCACAGCAACATGGTGGGCCGGCTGGACCCGGCCGACAATAGCGTGAAGCTGGTGACCGCGCCGAGCCCCGGCTCAAAGCCCTACGGCATCAAGATCGACAGCCGAGGGGTGCCCTGGGTGGCCTGTAACGGCGGCAACTGCCTGCTGCGGGTGGACCCCGAAACCATGGAGCTGAGCGAAGTAGAGCTTCCCACACCGGGCACCCACGTGCGCCGCCTGGACATCGCCAGCGACGACACCATCTGGTACGTGAATTCGGGCGCCGGCAAGCTGGGTCACTACGATCCCAAAACCGGCGAGATCCGCGAATGGGACTCCCCCAGCGGCGCCAAGTCCCACCCCTATGCCATCGCCGTGATCGATGACGTGGTCTGGTACAACGAGTCGGGCAAGCGCCCCGATGCCTTGGTGCGCTTCGACCCGAAGACCGAGACCTTCCAGTCCTGGGCCATTCCCTCGGGCGACGTTTACGCCGGCATCATCCGCCACATGCGGCCCACCGCCGACGGCAACCTTCTCATCCACCAAAGCGGCACCAACCGCATTATCTTGGTGGATTTGGACCCGGCAGCCGGCCAATAGAGGCGCCGACGTTTAGCGGGACGGGATGGCGGGAACGCCGGTGAAATAGGGGTGCAGGAATAAGACCACGGCAAAGATGACCAAGCTGATGGCCAATCTCTTGACTACCGCGCCCATTGAGGGAGCTGGCACTTTCACCCAGGCGCCTTCGCGAGCGTTAATCAGCTCCTTTTCAATCAAATCTCGGAGCAAAACGACCAAATCCTACATTTAAGATTTGATTGTTTTGAAATTGGATCGGCAATCAATTCATCTCCCGTATAGGACCCCATACATCCCCGATTCTACCATTGATAGGTAAATTTTCTTCATGAGAAGCGCTGTTTCCTGGCTAACAAACAACGAAGATCGTCTGCCATGCGGTTCGCCCAGCAAATATGGAAGCATCACTTCCCAAGTTTCGGCAAACTGGGCGTCTCTCCATGACGCCGCGAGCCACTCCAGCATTAAAGGGACAGCTAACGATCTTGGGATCAAATTACCTGGTTCGAGAGGTACAACCCAATTACAGCGCACAAGTATTGTTGTGGTGCCTTCGGCAAAAAACAATGCCTCCATACGTTCAGCAGTGATCGTAAACGCAGGATGATTTGGCATCATCTCAACGCTGTCAATAACCTCCTGGCCATCTCCATAAGTGCATGTCATAAAGCCGTTAGCCAAACATCTAATATGATCCAAACCTTTGTATCCACACCTATCGCTCAGGTACCTTTCGCAATCTCTTGCATTGCGATTATTGACTAGTGGATGCCAGGTCGGATATCCCTCCACGGCTGGTCCGCACTCACTGACAATCTCAGCCAACACCTCCTCGCTATTTTGCCTATCGGGCAAATTTAGTTGTCGAGGAATTAGATAATTTTTCACCCTCTCATAACCATGTGCTGCCGCTTCATTGGCCCTAAACGCCATTGCAAAGCTCCAGTTTGTTGGAAATTTGCACTATTTTGTCATTTAGCGCACGAAATAGCAATATCCTGCGTGATGTGGACACCCAGGTGGAAGAGGACTAGACCCGCTACCGCTCTTCCGACGAATGATCCGCTGAGGAAACGCCGCCATACCGCCGGCCCCAATCCCGCAAGGCCTCGAGCACCGGCCCCAGAGCTTCGCCCTTGGGCGTCAGGGCATAATCGGCGCGTGGCGGGTGGCGGCTATAGAGCCGGCTTTCGATCAGCCCTTGCGCCTCCAGATGCTGCAGGCGTTTGGAGAGCACGTTGGGGGCGATGCCGTCGAGGCTCTCTTCGAAATCGCGGAAGCGTCGGGGGCCTTGCAGAAACAGGTCCCGCAAGATCAAGAGAGTCCAGCGCTCCCCGACCACGTCCAGGGTCTGAGCCAGGGGGCAGCTCATGCCATAGGGTTTCGCCATGACTCGTTATTAGACCAATTCTTTCCTATTGCCAACTTTCGAAAAGTTACTATTTTTTTAAAAGTCACTTTTCGAACTGCTGACCCACGCCTGTCGCCATCTTTTCAAGAACGGGAGCCCATTCATGGAGCCATTGACCGTCACCCCCCTGTTCGCGGGCCTTTTGGCCCTGTTGTATTTTTTCCTGAGCTTCACGGTGATCCGCGGCCGGGGCCGACACAAAGTCTCCTTGGGCGATGGGGGCATTCCCCAGTTCCAGCGCATCGTCCGGGGCCATGCCAACTTTACCGAGACCGTGCCGCTCGCCTTGATCCTCATGCTCATGGCGGAGATGACGGGCAACAGCGCCGCCCTGCTCTATGGCATCGGCGGCCTGCTCTTGGCTGGGCGGCTGGTCCACGCCTGGTGCTTCTTGTTCACCAGCAAAAACATGGCCGCCCGGGTGGCCGGCATGGCGCTGACCTTTTTTGCCATCGGCATCGGCGCCGGCGCCAACCTGTGGACAGCGGTCCGTTGGCAAACCGGCGCCTGAATTCCACCGGGGCCGGCCTCCCTCAGTCGTAGTAGCCGGCCCGCACCGCCGCGCCGATGAAGTTACAGATCAGCCGTTCCGCATAGACCATGGTCAGGCCGCGCACGTCATAGCGGGGCGCCATTTCCACCAGATCCAGGCCCAGGACCCGGCCCTTTTTCACCAGGCCGTGGATCAGCTTGCGGGTCTGCAGCCAGTCCAGGCCGCCGGGAGTGGGCGCCACCACGCCGGGCATGATGGTGGGGTCCAGGCCGTCCGCGTCGATGGTCAGGTAGTAGGGCCCGCCGTCGGGAATACGGTCCAAAACCGCGGCCATGCCGATGTCGTGCATCTCATAGGCGGTGATCACATCGGCGCCATAGGCCCGGGCGTCTTCCGCCTCGCCGCGGCGGGCCGAGCCGATGCCCCGGATGCCGATCTGCACGATCTTGCCGATCCAGTCCATTTCAGATGCCCGGCGGATGGGGCTGGAATAGCCCTCGGGCTCGCCGTTCACCTCGTCGCGCCAATCCATGTGGGCGTCCACGTGCACCAGGGTGACTTCCTGGCCGATCACCTCCAGGGCCCGCATGACCGGGATGGGAATGCCAT
>JANQKX010000631.1 GCA_028280915.1 Kiloniellaceae bacterium | reverse complement strand
TATGCTGGGCCCGCTGGACGATGCGCCCCTTGAAGAAGGCACCGTCATGTGTCCGTGGCACGGATACCGCTTCGACGTCACCACAGGCCGGTGCGAGGGCCACCCCGGTTTGAAACTGGAAACGCCCCCGGCGGTCATCGTGCGGGACGCGGACCGGCATGTGATCTTGCGCAAACCGGTTTAGGGGCGCTGGGGCGATTGGGTCAATTGGAGGAAGATGTCTTCCAGGTCCGATTCTTTGGTTGTGAGGTCCTTGATCGAGATACCGGCCGTGTGAACCGCCGAAAGCAGCATTTCCATTTTGTGGCTGCTTGGGGCGTAGGACATGACCACTTGGCCCAGCTCGTTCACTTCCGCGCCTAAGTGCCGGAGGGCCTGCGGCAGATCTTGCACAGCCGCCTCCGGCGTGATCACCAGCGTTTTTTCGTCGATGCGCGCCAAAAGGTCGGGCGTATTTTCACAGCACGCCACCTCGCCGTGGTTGATGATGGCGATCCGGTCGCACAATTCTTCCGCTTCTTCCAAATAATGGGTGGTAAGCACGATGGTCGTGCCTTTGGCGTGCAGACCGCGCACATAGTCCCACAGGCGCTTGCGCAGTTCGATGTCGACGCCCGCCGTGGGTTCGTCCAGGACGAGCACCGGCGGGTTGTGGACCATGGCTTTGGCCACCAGCAGGCGGCGGCGCATGCCGCCCGACAGAGTGCGGGCATAGGCATCGGCCTTGTCTTCCAAGCCCATGGCTTCCAGGATTTCCATGGTCCGCCGCTGGGACTTGGGGACGCCATAAAGCCCGGCCTGAAGTTCCATGACTTCGGCGGGTTTGAAAAAGGGATCGATGTTCAATTCCTGCGGGACGACACCGATGGAGGCTCTCGCCTGACGGGGGTTTTTGTCGATATCGAAGCCCCAGGTCTTTACCGTGCCGCTGGTTTTGACTACAAGGCCCGCCAAAATGTTGATGAAGGTCGATTTTCCCGCGCCATTGGGGCCCAGAAGACCGAAGATCGAGCCCCGTGGCACCACCAGGTCAATGCCCTTTAGCGCGTCTTTCGGCGGCGTCGAGCGGTCGCCCTTATAGGTTTTGCGCAGCGTGCGCGCTTCGATGGCGGGAGTTTCCTCGGCGGTCATGCTTTTCGATCTTCATTGCCGGCGGGGTTTGACCCCCCGCCTCACACAAGCGACAAGGCCTATCACCCAGACATCGGGCCGGTCAATGCGCAGTGGCGCTCACGGCGCGCTCAACCAAAGGCGACATGCGACGCTGTGCAAACCAGCCATCTTCCGTGCTACGGTTTGAGATGAGCGGACAGACGCAGGCGGCGCCTAGCCTTTGGCAAAATGCCCAATTTCGGATCTATCTCGGCTCCACGGCGTTCACGGGCACCGCCATGGCCATTCAGCAGCTGCTGATCAGCTGGTTACTGGTGGGCATCTTGCTCCTGCCCGGCGGGCAAGTGGGCTTGGCGCAAGCGCTTATCGGTCTGCCCGGTATTTTGCTGATGCTGTTGGGCGGCGCCAACGCCGACCAGATCGATCCGCGCACTTTGCTGATCCGGGTCTACGGGGCCGCATGGATCTTCCCGGTTTTTCTGTTCACCATGGTTCATCTGGACCTGTTGAATATCTGGACCGTCAGCCTGTTCGGCGTGGCCATGAGCACGGCCATTGCCTATGCCAACCCGGCCCAACAGGCCATCCTCAACCGGACAGCGGGCCATGATGTGCAACGCGGCGTGACGGCGGCCACCGCCATCACCTATGCGGTGCAGATCTTTGGGCTGATGATTTCTGGGCAGATGGAAATCATCGGCATTGAAATCGTGCTCGTCATTCAATCGGCAAGCCTGGTGTTGGGGGCGCTGGCGGTGCGGGGCATCGCGGCGGCAACGGCCAAGCCCGCCCCGTCGCGCAAGCCGACCACCCAAGTCAT
>JANQKX010000622.1 GCA_028280915.1 Kiloniellaceae bacterium | reverse complement strand
CATCAGGTCCCCGGCGGCGGCATCCAGATCGCCGACGCCGTTGGCCTGAATGGTCACCAAGGCCCGGCGGGTCTGCAGGGAAATGGGGCTGCGCCCGTCCTGATACCAGTTCCAGCGCCGGCAGAGCACATGATCGCCGGCGGCCAGGACCACCTCGCCGGCCTTGGGCGGGTCGGGCGCTTCCTTGCCCAGGGGAATGAAACTGTCATCGGATCGGCTGTAGCGAAAGGCGACCGCCTCGCCGGTCTTGGCCAGGTCGTCGGCCCCCACGGGAAAGAGGTGGGCGAGGGAGACGGCGTTATAGGCATCCACAAAGCGGTTGATCGCCGGCAGGCGCCGGTCGGCCAGGACATTTTTAACCAGCCGTTCCACCGAACTGCGGTAACTGGTCTTTTTCACCCCAAAGGCCTTGTAGGCATCGCGCCAAGCGTTGATGGCCGGGATCTCCGACAGGGGCGTGCCGGCAAAGTGCGCCCGGCAAGCCGCTTCCCGCTCGGCGATCAGCGCCTCCAGGGCCGGATCCCGTTCGGCGGTTATTTGTAAGTTTTCGGCCAAGACCACGGCCGTGGCGAAATCGGGAAAATCGGCAACAAGCTCGTCGATGGCGAGGGTGAGGGGCATGGGAGGACAACCTGTGAAACTGTGACAACCAGTGCCTCACCTACCCCTGACCCGGGTCGCCTGGCAAGGCCTCTCTCCTGCGCCGGGGGGAGACCGGCTTATAGTCGCGGCGCAGCAGAGGAGGCACGTGGAGATGAGTGGCGGTTGGGATAATTCGGCGGCGGCCTGGGTGGCCCATCTGGGTGAGCGGGGCGATTGGGCGCGCGAACATGTGCTCGACCCGGCCATGCTGGAACGGGTCGCCCTGGGCCCGGCGCGCAAGGCCTTGGACGTGGGCTGCGGCGAGGGGCGCTTTTGCCGGATGCTCAAGGGGCGGGGGATCGCGGCGATTGGTCTGGACCCGACGGCCCATTTGCTGGAAGTGGCCCGGCAACGGGACCCGGAGGGGGATTACCGGCACGGCCGGGCGGAAGAATTGGCGTTCCCGGACCACAGCTTCGATCTGGTCATCAGCTATCTGACGCTGATCGATATCGCCGACTATCAATCCGCCATCCGTGAGATGAGCCGGGTCCTGGCGCCGGGCGGGCGGTTGTTGATCGCGAACATGAACGGCTTTGTGTCGCAAAACGCCCATCAGGGCTGGGTGCGGGATGATTTGGGCAATCGCCTGCACTATCCCATAGACCGCTATTTGGAGGAGTTTTCCGAATGGTGCGAATGGAAAGGCATCCGCATTCAAAACTGGCACCGGCCCTTGAGCGCGTACATGAAAACACTCCTGGCCTGCGGTCTGACCCTGACCCACTTTGACGAGCCCGAAGCGATCTCCGGCGATCCGGCGCTACAGGCCAAGTACCGCCGGGTGCCCTGGTTTCTAGTCATGGAATGGGAAAAACCCTTATCCGCCTAGCTTAAGGTCTCTTGCGCCTTGATGTCATGACTGGCGGAAAACTTGAAATTCGCCAATTGACACACTATATTAAGCTAAATGGCGAATTTTGGACAAATAACGGCCGAGACATTGCGGCCAAAAGAGGCGGGGCCGAGGGGTGGCGCTGAGGGTGCATATGAGTCAGGCCTTGCGGCGCCCACCGACGGCAAGATGGCGGCGGTGGCGGCCAAGGCCTATGGGCGCATCGTCGTGGCCTGGAAGCTCAACAACCACGCTGCCGCCGCCCTGGTGGCGGTCAGCCCGCGCACCTGGTCTCGCATGAAACAGGGGGCGGGCACGAAACAGGGGGCGGGTGTAAAAGGGAAAGCTTGGTCGGGCCGCCTCAGCCGGGATCAGTTGTTGCGGATCAGCGCCTTAACGGGGCTCTATAAGGCCCTGCATCTCTATTTCAACGACTCGCTCGCCGATCGCTGGGTCATGTTGCCGAACCAAGGCCCCCTGTTTGGCGGTCGCACACCGCTGGCCGTCATGATCGAGGGCGGCCTGCCGGCCATCTTGGACATCCGCACCTACGTGGATGCCTTGCGAGGCGGCGTTTGACTCTTTCCGCCGGCGCGATTCCCACCACCGCCATCAGCGAGTCCGCCACTGTACGGCTGATCCCCACCGCTTATTACAAGCCGCCGGTGCTGCGCGCCTTGGTGGATGATGATGACGAGATGGCGTTATTGGAGCAGTTGGAGGGGCTGACCAACCAGCGCTTGAAAGCACAACGCTGCGGCCTGGTCGGTCTGGACCCGAGGGAATTGGCTTTTAACGTCTGGGGCCAGACCCACATCAATGCGGCCTTCGCCTACACGCGCTCCGAGGGCAATCGTTTTAACGACGCTTCGCGGGGCGCCTGGTATAGCGCCTTTCACGAGCTGACCGCCATCGCCGAGGTGGCCTATCACAAGACCCGCGAGTTGGCGTGTATCGGCGTTTTTGAAGACGAGACCGTTTACCAGGCCCTGTTGGCCGGTTTCATCGGTGACTTCCATGACCTGCGTGGACTGCCGGATACGTCCCCGGTTTTGGCGGAAGATCCGGTTTTTGCCTATCCGGCGGGGCAAGCGCTGGCCAGCGCGCTGCGACGGGAGGGCGCCATGGGGCTGGTCTACCCTTCCGTCCGGCACCGGGGCGGGATTTGTCTGGTTGCCTTCCATCCCCACGTGGTGCAGAACCTGCGGCCCGGCGCCCGTTGGAGGATCACTTGGACCGGCACGCCGGACTATTCCGTGACCACCGATTGATCGATCACGCCCGCAGGCAAACACCGGCCTGCGGGCGCCGCCCTCACGCTGCCGTTTCCCTCACTCCGCGGCGGACTTTTCCCGGCCGGCGCTGAGCTGGCGGGCGATGAGGTGGGCGTAGAGGCCGCGGCGGGCCAGCAGATCCTGATGGCTGCCTTCCTCGGCCAGCCGGCCGTTGTCCAGGACCGCGATCTTGTCGGCTTCGCGCACGGTGGAGAGGCGGTGGGCGATGACGATGGTGGTGCGGCCCCGCATGAGATCCTTCAACGCCCGGTGCACCAGGCGCTCGCTTTCCGCGTCCAGGTGGGAGGTGGCCTCGTCCAGCACCAGGACCGGCGCGTCGCGCAGAAAGGCGCGGGCGATGGAGACCCGCTGGCGCTGCCCGCCGGAAAGCGCCATGCCCCGTTCGCCCACCCGGGTGTCCAGGCCGTCGGGCAGGCTGGCGATAAAATCGGTCAGGGCGGCCCGTTCGATGGCGGCGGCCAGCTCGTCATCGCTGGCGTCCGGTTTGGCCAGGCGGATGTTGGCGGCCAGGCTGTCGTTGAACAGGTAGGTGTCCTGGGCGACCAGGGCCACCTGCTCGCGCAGGGTATCCAGTTGATAGTCGGTCAGCCCGTGCTTGCCCAATTCGATCCGGCCCCCTTGCGGGTCCCAGAAGCGCAGCAGCAGGTGCGCCATGGTGGTTTTGCCCGCGCCCGACGCCCCCACCAAAGCCACCGTTTGGCCGGCCGGTGCTTCAAGGGACACATTATCCAGGGCGGACTGCGCTTGGCCGGGATAGGTAAAGGTGACATTTTGAAAGTGCACGCCGATGGGGCTGTGATCGCCATCGCTCCGATCCTCTCCCTTATAGGGGCCGTCGCGCACCGGCACCGGCTCCTTGTGCAGGGCATCCAGGCGCCGGGTGGCGCCCAGGGTATCGGCCAGTTGCCGGCCGATATCGGCGATCTCGGAAATGGGCAGAAAGGACGCCATGGCAAAGAGGGTGAGGCAGGGCAGGTAAATCGCGTTGATGGCGCCGGCGGCCGCCAGCTGGGCGCCGAGCAGGACCACGGCCAGGCCGCCGAGGGTGGTCATGACTTCCACGGTCACCTGCTGCAGGGACATGTCGCTGAAGAAGGGAAGGCGCATGGCGTGGTGCCGCTCCACCAGCCGCAACAGGCCGTCCCGGCGCCGGTCTTCCTGTTGAAAGGCCATGACCTCCTGCAGGCCTTGCAGGGAATCCACGGAATAGGCGTTGAGCTCGCCCAAGGCTTCCCGGTCCCGGGAGGCCAGGCGGTCGATACGCCGGCGCAACAAAAAGGGCGATCCGGCGACGATGCCCAGGAAGGGCAGCAAGACGACGGCGAGCCAAATGTCCACCACGGCCAAGGCGGTCAGGGCAGCCAGGGGCACGAGCACGGCCACAAGGGCGGGCGCCACGGTGTGGGCGAAGAAGTACTCCACCATGTCCACGTCACCGGTGGCGAGGGACACCATGTCGCCACTGCGCCGCCGCACCATGTAGGCGGGCGCCAGGCTGTCCAGCTTGCGGAACAGATCGATGCGCATTTCCGCCAGCAGGCGAAAGGCCATGTCGTGGGCGATCCAGGATTCCAGCCAATGGAGGATGCCGGCCGTGGGCGCCAGGAAAACGATCGCCCAGATGTAGTCGGACACGGTCAGGCCAAAAACGGGCGCGCCGCTTTTCACCCCGGCCACCGCCAGGGCCGACAGCAGGCTGACGCCGATAAAGGCCACCACCCGGCCGATGCCCAGGCCGCAGGTCAAGGCCAGGTGCTTGCGCCAAGGCCCGACGAAGCCCATGAGTATGGGCAGCGCCTGCCGCCAGCTCATGGCCGTATCGTCGTCGCCTGTGGCCAGAATGTGAGTCTCCGGTTCATGCGGTTCATCCGGTATTACGGCCGATGACGTCGTGGCAGGGGCGGCCGCCCGCGGGGGAGCACCGCGGGCGGGGTCCGCGTTGAGCGCCGCAGGCTCCAGGCCGCTGTCGCGCTCGCGGGCCTGTTCGGCCATGAGAGAGTGATAGGCACCGCCCTTGGCCATGAGCGCTTTGTGGTCGCCTTCTTCCACCACGGCGCCGCCGCCCAGCACCAGAATGCGGTCGGCCGCGATGATGCTGGACAGGCGATGGGCCAGGATGATGGTGGTCCGCCCCGCCATCAGGCGGTCCAGGGCGTCTTGAATGACGGCCTCGTTTTCCGCGTCCACGGCGGAAAGGGCCTCGTCTAAGACCAGAATGGGGGCGTCGCGCAGCAGCGCGCGGGCAATGGCGATGCGCTGGCGCTGGCCGCCCGACAGCTTGACCCCGCGCTCGCCCACCACGGTGTCATAGCCCTGGGGCAGGGCGGTGATAAAGTCATGGGCGTTGGCGGAACGGGCGGCGGCCACGATCTCGTCGTGGCTGGCTTCCGGCTTGCCCAGGCGCAGGTTGTCCCCCACGGTGCCATGGAACAGGTAAGTATCCTGGTTGACTACGGCCAGTTGGGCGCGCAGCTCGGCAAAACTGAGATCCTTGACGTCCCGGCCGCCCAAGAGCACCCGCCCGGCCTGAGGGTCATAGAGGCGCAGCAGCAGGCGCACGATGGAGGACTTGCCGCAGCCGCTGGGACCGACGATGCCGATGCGCTGCCCGGCGGCCACGCTGAAGTTCAAGTCCCGGTGGATGGCGCCGCGCCCGCCCGGATAGGCAAATCGCACCCCTTCGAAAGCAACGGTGGCGGCAAGGGCGGTTTGGCCCGAGCCTGCCGGATCGGTGGCGGCACTGTTTTTGGCGCGAATCTCCGGGCTTTCCGAGAGCAGGGCGAACATTTTTTGCGTGGCCGATTGAGCCAGCATGCCGTTGTGCAGCAGGGAGCGCAGGTCGCGCAAGGGGCGGAAGACTTCGATGCCCAGCATCAAAATCACCAAGAGGGCCGTCAGGCTCATCGTGCCGTCGCTCACTTGATGGGCGCCCAGGGCCAAGGCCGCGACGGCCCCCAAGGCGATCCCCGCGTCGGTGATGCCCCGGGACAAGGTATTGGTCGACAAAACCCATAGGGTGGCCTGAAACAGGGCTTGCGCCTTTTGCGCCAGCAGGCGGACACGCTGGCCGCTTTGGCCATAGGATTTGAGCGTGGCGAGGCCTTGCAGGGA
>JANQKX010000550.1 GCA_028280915.1 Kiloniellaceae bacterium | reverse complement strand
CCGGGCAGCCTCCTGCTCGGCCCGGCGCCGGCGCCCTTGGCCATTTTGCGCGGGCGGCACCGGCGGCGGTTTTTGCTGAAGACCCCGCGCGAGGTGCTGCCGCAGCCGTTTTTGCGGCAGTGGCTGGGCGGTGTGAAGCTGCCCGCCAACGTGCGTTTGCAGATCGACGTGGACCCTTACAGCTTCTACTGACCCTGTTCCCGTTGAGGGGCATCGCGGTCATTTGGCGGAGCATTTTTGTCTTGCGGCAACTCCTTGCCCTATCTGCAAAAATAGTGGTGATTTGGGGCCGCGACTCATCTTGCCAGGCCTTTGCGTCTATGATACCAAACGCCCGCTCGCCTGGGACTGCGCCCTTTGGGGAAGGCCTGGTGTCGTGTTGATAAGGGCCTGAAAGAAAAACCGGCTCGGCGGGCAGGGGTAAAACGACTTACTTATGGGGGACGGAGCTTGGCAAGTGACGACACAAGTCTGAGTGGCCTTGCTGGGCGCTACGCGCTGGCTCTGCTGAGCTTGGCCGACGAAAACAAGCAGCTTGATCAAGTCTCAGGGGATTTGCGGAACATTCGGGCCGCGATTGCCGGTAGTGATGATTTGCAGCGACTTTTGCGCAGCCCACTTTACAGCCGCGAGCAGATGGCCGGTGTCATGTCGGCGATTTTGGACAAGATTGGCGTGTCCGATTTGACCCGCCGTTTTGTTTTGGTCGTGGCGCAAAACCATAGGCTTTTTGCCCTGGTGTCGATCATCGACACCTTTTTGGCCGAACTCGCCCGTCGCCGCGGCGAGGTTACGGCCTATGTCACCAGTGCCAGGGAACTTTCCGATCAGCAAAAGCAGAGCCTGACCGATGCGTTGAAATCAACGGTCGGAAGCAATGTTCAGGTGGACGTGAAGGTGGATCAGGGGTTGATCGGCGGGCTCATCGTGAAGGTGGGCAGCCGCATGATCGACAGCTCCTTGCGCACTAAACTTCAAAGACTTCAACTCGCCATGAAAGGGGTCGGTTGATGGATATCCGCGCCGCGGAAATCTCCGCAATCCTCAAAGATCAGATTGAGAATTTCGGAACTGAGGCCGATGTTGCCGAGGTGGGTCAGGTTCTTTCGGTGGGTGACGGTGTTGCCCGTATCTATGGTCTGGACAATGTGCAGGCCGGCGAAATGGTCGAATTTCCCGGCGGCATCAAAGGCATGGCCCTGAACCTGGAAGTCGACAACGTGGGTGTGGTTATCTTCGGCGAGGACCGGGGCATCAAGGAAGGCGATACGGTCAAGCGGACCGGCAACATCGTCGACGTGCCCGTGGGCCGGGGCCTCTTGGGCCGGGTCGTGGACGGCCTGGGCAATCCCATCGACGGCAAGGGCCCCATCGAGTTCGAGGAACGGCGCCGGGTGGAAGTGAAGGCGCCGGGCATCATCCCGCGGAAATCGGTGCACGAGCCGGTGCAGACCGGCCTGAAAGCCATCGACAGCCTGATCCCCATCGGCCGCGGCCAGC
Source organism: Kiloniellaceae bacterium (assembly GCA_028280915.1). Classification (GTDB taxonomy): domain Bacteria; phylum Pseudomonadota; class Alphaproteobacteria; order Kiloniellales; family Kiloniellaceae; genus JANQKX01. The sequence goes on along the minus strand of JANQKX010000550.1, from coordinate 5,432 downwards.
GGGAGCTGATCATCGGCGACCGGCAGACCGGCAAGACGGCCATCGCGCTGGACACCTTCATCAATCAGAAACCGGTCAACGCCGGCGACGACGAGTCCAAGAAGCTCTATTGCATCTATGTGGCCGTGGGCCAGAAGCGTTCCTCGGTCGCCAAGTTCGTGAAGACCCTGGAAGACTATGGCGCGCTGGAGTATTCCATCGTGGTCTCGGCCACGGCCTCCGAGCCGGCGCCGCTGCAGTTCCTGGCGCCCTACGTGGGCTGCACCATGGGCGAGTACTTCCGGGACAACGGCATGCACGCGGTCATCGTTTATGATGACTTGTCCAAGCAGGCGGTGGCCTATCGCCAGATGTCCCTGCTGCTGCGCCGTCCGCCGGGCCGCGAGGCCTTCCCCGGCGATGTGTTCTATCTGCACTCCCGCTTGTTGGAGCGGGCCGCGAAGATGGGCGACGAAGCGGGCAACGGCTCGCTGACCGCCTTGCCGGTGATCGAAACCCAGGCGGGTGACGTGTCCGCCTACATCCCCACCAACGTGATTTCCATCACCGACGGCCAGATCTTCCTGGAAACCGGCCTGTTCTATAAGGGCGTGCGCCCGGCGGTGAACGTGGGTCTGTCGGTGAGCCGGGTGGGCTCCGCCGCGCAGATCAAGGCCATGAAGCAGGTGGCGGGCACCATTAAGCTGGAGCTGGCTCAGTTCCGCGAGATGGAAGCCTTCTCCCAGTTCGCCTCGGATCTGGACGCGGCGACTCAGCGCCTCTTGGCCCGGGGCTCGCGCTTGACCGAGCTGTTGAAGCAGCCCCAGTACAAGCCGCTGGCGGTGGAAGAGCAGGTCGCGGTGATTTACGCCGGCGTGCGGGGCTACCTGGACGCGATCGATTTGAACAAGGTGGTGGCCTATGAGCAGCAGCTCCTCAGCGAGTTGCGGGCCAACGGGGCCGACATCCTGCAGACCATCCGGACCGAGCAGACCATTTCCGATGACACGGAAGCCAAGCTCAAGGACTTCATGGATACCTTCACCAAGAATTTCGTGTAGGCCTGCGTTAGGCTGACGAGGATCGGAGCGGATAAGGCGGCATGCCCAGTCTTAAGGATCTCAGAGTTCGTATCTCGAGCGTCAAGTCGACGCAAAAGATCACCTCCGCCATGAAAATGGTGGCGGCGGCCAAGCTGCGGAAAGCGGAAGAACAGGCCCAGGCGTCACGGCCCTATGCGGAACGCATGGAACGCATGTTGGGGTCCTTGGCCGCCTCGGCCGCGGCGCAGGCGGGGGCGCCGGTGCTGCTGGCCGGTACCGGCAGCGACATGAAGCACCTCTATGTGGTGGGGACGGCGGACCGTGGCCTCTGCGGCGGTTTCAACAGCTCCATCGTGCGCGAGGCGCGGCGTCAAATCCGGGCCCGGCTCGACGAAGGCAAGGAGGTCAAGATCCTCTGCGTCGGGCGCAAGGGCCGGGACCAGCTGCGCCGGGATTTCGCCGATCACATCATCGATACCATCGAGGACGTGGGCAAGCCCCATCCCCGTTTCGAGACCGCGGCTGACATCGCCGAGCGGATCCAAGGCATGCTGTCGGCCGGTGATTTCGACGTGTGCACCATGATCTTCGCCCAGTACAAGTCGGCCATGACGCAAATCGTCACCACCCAGCAGCTGATTCCCTTCTCGGTCCCCTTGGATGAGGAAGGGGATTTCGAGGCTGGCGCGGAAGGGAGCGGTCTGGACGGCGCGGTTTACGAGTACGAGCCGGACGAGGCGGAAATCCTGGATGCCTTGTTGCCGCGCAACCTCTCCATCCAGATTTTCAAGGCCATGTTGGAAAACGCCGCCAGCGAGCACGGCGCCCGCATGACCGCGATGGACAGCGCCACGCGCAACGCCGGTGAGATGATCAACAATCTGACCCAGATCTACAACCGGACCCGGCAAGCGGTCATCACCAACGAACTCATTGAAATCATTTCCGCCAAGGAAGCGATGTAAGACGATCGTCGCGCGCCCACCATGTGCAAGGGCGGCAATTAAGGAGCAAAAACCATGGCAAAGAATCTCGTCGGCAAAATCACACAGGTGATGGGCCCCGTCGTGGACGTCCAATTCGAGGGTGACCTGCCGCCGATTCTCAACTCCTTGGAAACCACCAACGACGGCAAGCGCCTGGTTTTGGAAGCCGCCCAGCACCTGGGCGAATCCATGGTGCGCACCATTGCCATGGACTCCACCGAAGGCCTGGTTCGCGGACAAGAGGTTCAAGACACGGGCGAGCCCATCCTGGTGCCCGTGGGCCCGGAGACGCTGGGCCGGATCATGAACGTGGTGGGCGAGCCCATCGACGAGTTGGGACCCCTGGACTCCAAGGTCAAATCGCCGATCCACCGCGCGGCGCCGGAGTATGTGGACCAGTCCACCGACGCCGAGGTTCTGGTGACCGGTATTAAGGTGGTGGACCTTCTGGCGCCTTACGCCAAGGGCGGTAAGATCGGCCTGTTCGGCGGCGCCGGCGTGGGCAAGACCGTGTTGATCATGGAGCTGATCAACAACGTGGCCAAGACCCACGGTGGTTATTCGGTTTTCGCCGGCGTGGGCGAGCGGACCCGTGAAGGCAATGACCTCTATCACGAAATGATCGAGTCCAAGGTGATCCGCATCGGCGAGGAAGGCTCCAAGGCGGCCCTGGTCTATGGCCAGATGAACGAACCGCCCGGCGCCCGCGCCCGGGTGGCCTTGACCGGCCTGACCCAGGCGGAATATTTCCGTGACGAGGAAGGCCAGGACGTGCTGTTCTTCGTGGATAACATCTTCCGCTTCACCCAGGCGGGCTCGGAAGTGTCCGCTCTGCTGGGCCGTATTCCTTCGGCGGTGGGTTATCAGCCCACCCTGGCCACGGACATGGGCACCATGCAGGAGCGTATCACCACCACCAAAAAAGGCTCCATCACCTCGGTGCAGGCCATTTACGTGCCGGCGGACGACTTGACCGACCCGGCGCCGGCCACCTCCTTTGCCCACTTGGACGCCACCACGGTGCTGTCCCGGCAAATTGCCGAGCTGGGCATCTATCCGGCGGTGGATCCCCTGGACTCCACCAGCCGAATTCTGGATCCCTTCGTGGTGGGCGAGGAGCACTACGGCGTGGCCCGTGACGTGCAGCGTATTCTGCAGAGCTACAAGGCCCTGCAGGATATCATCGCCATTTTGGGCATGGACGAGCTGTCGGAAGACGACAAGCTGACCGTGGCCCGGGCGCGGAAGATCCAGCGTTTCATGTCCCAGCCCTTTGACGTGGCCGAGGTCTTCACCGGATCGCCCGGCGTCCAGGTGCCGCTGGAAGAAACCATCCGCGGTTTCAAGGGCATCGTGGCGGGCGAATACGACCACTTGCCGGAAGCGGCCTTCTACATGGTGGGCACCATTGACGAAGCGGTCGAAAAGGCCCGCAAGCTGGCGGCGGACGCGGCCTGATCGTAAAAATAGGAGTGATTTTGCTCCTAAAGAGTGTGTATGGAATAGGCGCGGGACGAAAAAATGGCGGATGATCTGGTTGAATTCGAGCTGGTTTCACCGGAACGCTTGTTGCTGTCGAAAAGCGCCGAGATGATTGTGGTGCCGGGCGAGGAAGGCGACTTTGGCGTCCTGCCCCGGCACTCCCCCATGATTTCCACCGTGCGCCCCGGCGTGATCGACGTTTATGAAGGCGGTCAGGTGACCGACCGGATATTCGTCGCCGGCGGGTTCGCCGAGGTCACCCCGGCCCGCTGCACGGTGCTGGCCGAACAGGCGGTGCCCGTGGGCGACATCAACAAGGGCCAGGTGGAGCAGGACATCAAGAACCTGCGGGACGACCTTGTGGACGCCAAATCGGACGATGAGCGGGCCAGATTGGATCAAAAAATCGCCGCGGCCGAGGCCATGTTGCAGGCCGCCGTCTGATCACGTCATTGATTTGATTCTTATTTTTTGTCAATCTGCGGGCCTTGGTTTTGCTCTAAGGTCTTCTTATGTGATACTTTTATGAAGTTTCCCCGGCAGTCTTGGCTGTCGCTCACCGGTTTTCTGTGTGCTCTGTGAAGAACAAATGGTTGCCAGCGATTGGACACTCGATGACATTCCCTGGGACACCTTCCAAGCGGAAAAGGTGGACCCGGAGCTGTTGAAAATCATCAAAGCGGCGAGTTTGGTGGAGTTTAACGGCACCGACTATGCCCACTATTTGTGCAATATCTTCGCCGATGACCCGGATTTTCAGGCCTCCGCCCAGATTTGGGCGCGGGAAGAGGTTCAGCACGGGGAAGCCTTGGCCAGATGGGCGGAAATGGCCGACCCCAGCTTTAATTTCAAGGCGGCCTTTAAACGCTTCACGGACGGCTATCAAATTCCCCTGGAGGCGGAAGAGTCGGTCCGCGGGTCCCTAAGCGGCGAGCTGGTCGCCCGCTGTGTGGTGGAAGTGGGCACGTCTTCCTATTATTCGGCCCTGGCCGAAGCGGCGAAGGAGCCCGTTCTGATCGCCATTTGCCGCCACATCGCTGCCGACGAAATGCGCCACTATAAATTGTTTTACGATAATCTAAAGCAATATTTGGAAAGGGAAAACATCGGCCGGCTGCGCCGGGTCTGGGTGGCCCTGCAGCGGATCGGTGAAAGCGAAGACGACGAACTGGCCTATGCTTATTACGCCGCAAACGGGGCGGGCCAAGCCTATGACCGGAAACGCTGGGCGCAGGACTATATGTCCCGGGCCTACAGCTACTACAAGCAAAAGCACGTGCGCCGCGCCGTGGCCATGACCTTCAAGGCGGCGGGTCTCAACCCCCAAGGCCGCTTGTCGGGCTTGGTGTCGAACATCGGCTATCGGTTCTTGAAATACCGGGTGGGCCGGGCCCAGCCGGCGGCCTGAACGGGCCTGGGTTTCAGTGAGGGGGCTCTCGGTAAGGGCCTCCCGGCAGGGGCACACGATGCCACTCCCGACGCCAGATTCCACTCTCGGCGCCAGATTCCACTCAATGCAGCTTCAGTTTCGGCCGAATCACCCGGTTCACCCGGCCGATCATCATGAACGCCAACCCCATGATCCAGCCATGGATGGACAAGAGGTGCATCCGGTAAAGGCTCACATAGACCAGGCGGGCGAGCCGCCCCTCGACCGCCATGCGGCCGCCGATCAGGTTGCCCATCAGGCTGCCGACGGTTGAAAAGGTGCTGAGGGACACGAGCGAGCCCCGGTCCCGATAGGTGAATTTTTTCAAAGGCTTGCCTTCGATCAGACCGCAGAGGTTCTGATACACCGTGTTCGCCATTTGATTGGCCGCCTGGGCGCGGGGCGGCACGGGACGGTCCTCGCCGGCCGGGGTGAAGCTGCAGCAGTCCCCCAGGGCGAAAATTTTCTCGTCCCGGGGTGGCTGCAGGGTGTCCGGCACCACCAACTGGTTCA
>JANQKX010000509.1 GCA_028280915.1 Kiloniellaceae bacterium | reverse complement strand
CCGGGCATCCTGTTCCGTTCCGGCCTGGGGCCGGCGGCGGCGCTGCGGGCCTTGGATATCCCGGTGAACAGCGATCTGCCCGGCTTGGGGCGGAACCTGCACGACCACCTGCTCGCCGGCAGCAACCTTTACCGCGCCCGGCGCCCCGTGCCGCCCTCCAACTACCAGCATTCGGAAAGCCTGCTCTACATCGATGGCAGCTCGTCCCGGCCCCAACCGGAGATCGCCATCGCCTGCGTCGTGGTGCCGGTGGTCACCGAGTGCTTCACCGCGCCGCCCGTGGGCGAGGCCTTCAGTCTCATGTTCGGTTTTTGCCATCCCGAAAGCCGGGGCCGCCTGACCGTGACCTCCCGCGATCCGAAGGCGGCGCCCTTGATCGATCCCAACTACCTGGCCGAGGCCTATGACCGGAACGTCTATCTGGACGCCTTGGACTGGGCGCAACGGATCGGCGCCGGCCCGGCCCTGGCGGACTGGCGCGATGAGGAAATCCTCCCAGGCCCCGGGGTGCAAGACCGGGCGGACCGCCTCGCCTTCCTGGGCCAAGCCGCCTTCACCCACCATCACCCGGTGGGCACCTGCAAGATGGGCCAAGATGAGTTGAGCGTGGTTCATCCCGATCTTTCCGTTCCCGGCACCCAAGGCCTCTACGTGGTCGACGCCTCGATCTTTCCGTCCATCACCACCGGCCCCGTCAATGCCGCCGTGGTGGCCATCGCCGAGCGGGCCGCCGACCTGCTGCTCAACAAGCCCGTTCTGGTGCCGCATGATCCCCGTCTCGCCAGCTAAAGGAAAAAACGCCGCCGTGCCGCTTTTTGTGAGACCCTTCCTGGCCAGCCTGATTGGCATGGGCCTGCTCTTGGCCGGACTTCATACGCCGGCCCTTGCCGCTTCCGAAGAGCCCATCACCTTGACCATCGAGAACCAGACGGCGGCACCCTTGCGCTGCGTGGCGGTGCTGGCCCACTTCGTCACCCGTGACCTGCCCGAGGCCGCGCCCAACCAGGCCCTTACCGTCACCCTGGAGCGGAACCTTTCGCAAGGAACACTGGCTTACGACAAACATGGCAGCATCCCCATGATGCTGGAAAACATCCTCTGCGGCGACGCGGCCCGCTGGGACGACACCCGCGCCGATTTGCCGCTGCTGGCCCTGCGATCCGACCCGGCGCCGCGGTTTATCATGACCTGCCGCAACGGCGAGGGCCTGACCTGCCGGCTGCGGGCGCCCTAGCGGCGCTACCAGCGCACCATACCGGCGTCCACGTTCAAGGCCTGCCCGGTGATCCAGTGGGCCTCTTCCGACGCCAAGAAAGCGATGGCGGGCACGATGTCCGGCGGCGTGCCCCGGCCCTTGATGGCCTGCAGCATTTCCACGAATTCAAAGGCGTGCTTGTGATCGGTTTCCTGCACCCCTTCCGTATCCGTTAGGCCGGGGCAGACGCAATTGACGGTGATCTTGTGGCCGCCCAGCTCCGTCGCCAAGGCCCGGGAGAAGGTGAGCACACCGCCCTTGGACGCCACGTAGTGGGGCATGTTGGGCGTGCCGGCAAAGATGGAGTTGGAGCAGATGGAGACGATGCGGCCGTACCCATTGGCCCGCATGGCATCCGAGGACGCCCGGCACATGAGGTAAAGGCCGTCCAGGTTGACCCGCAGCACGCGCCGCCATTCCTCGAACGTGAGATCGTCCCAGGGCACAAAGGGCACGATGGCCGCCCCGTTCACCAGGACATCCACCTTGCCGCAGCGGTCCAGGACCGTTTTGTGGAGACCGGCCACCGAGTCCGGATCGCCGATGTCGCAGCCGACCGCAAAGGCGCCGCCGCCGGTCTCCGCCGCCTTGGCCTGGGCCCCGGCTTCGTTGATGTCCACATAGGCCACGGTCGCGCCTTCTTCCGCCAGACGATGGGCCGCCGCCGCGCCGATGCCGCTGGCCGCACCGGTGACGATGGCCACTCGGTT
>JANQKX010000506.1 GCA_028280915.1 Kiloniellaceae bacterium | reverse complement strand
CTGCGCCTATTTCGACAGTCCGGAACAAAGCCTGGAAGACGCCCAGTACAACAAGAAGCGGCATTTGGCGGCCAAGCTGCTGCTGGATCAACCGGATATGACGGTTCTGGACATCGGCTCCGGCTGGGGCGGCTTGGGCCTTTATCTGGCCAAGCGCTGCGGCGCCACGGTGACCGGCCTCACCCTTTCCGAGGAGCAGCACGCGCTCAGCAACCAGCGGGCCGAGGCGGCGGATCTTGCCGAACGGGTAGACTTCAAGCTGAAGGACTACCGTGAGGAAGAGGGGAAATTCGATCGCATCGTTTCGGTGGGCATGTTCGAACATGTGGGCAGCTCCCACTACCGGGAGTTTTTCGCCAAGGTGAAGTCCCTGCTGAAGGACGACGGCGTCATGGTGCTCCACTCCATCGGACGCTCGGACCCGCCCGGCGGAATGAACCCCTGGATCGTCAAGTACATCTTTCCCGGGGGCTATATCCCCGCCCTGTCGGAGGTCTTGGCCGCGGTGGAAAAGGAAGGTCTTTATGTCACCGACATGGAGATCCTGCGCCTGCACTACGCCGAAACCCTGCGTAACTGGCGCAAACGCTTCAACGCCAATCGGGAAAAGGTCGCCGCCCTTTACGACGAGAAATTCTGCCGCATGTGGGATTTTTACCTGGCCTCCTGCGAGTTGACCTTCCGACTGGACGGTCAAATGGTGTTCCAGATCCAACTGGCCAAGAAACAGGACGCGGTGCCGCTCCAGCGGGATTACATCACCGATTGGGAGCGTCAGGAGAGGCAAGCCACCTCCCAGGCCGCGGAGTGAGAGTGCCCACGGGACCTTAAGTGTGACACGGGGACAAGAAGAGTGACACGGGGACAAGCCGGCAATTTATCCCCGTGTTACCCCTTATTCGACCGCGATAAACTTCTGCGACTCCGCCCGCGATCTGATAGGGTCTGGCCATCATGGAAAACGGGCCAACTATCACGGCCGTGCCTCTGTCCGAGGCCGACGGCACTCCCTCAGATTATCGCGAATCGCCGAACTACCGCGAACCGCCGGTCAACTTCGAAGCCGAGCAAGCGCTGCTGGGCGCCATCTTGGCGAACAACGCGGCCTTTGAGAAGGTTTCGGAGTTCTTGCAGGCGGAGCATTTCGCCGATCCCATTCACGCCCGCCTCTTTGCCGCCTGCGGCAAGTTGATCGAACGGGGCCAGTTCGCCAACGCGGTGCAGCTGAAAAACCTCTTCGATCAGGAAGCCGGCCTGGCCGAGGTGGGCGGCGCCCGGTATCTGGCCGAGCTGCAGTCCAGCTACGTCACCATCATCAACGCCCTGGACTACGGCCGCACCATCCACGACCTCTACCTGCGCCGGGAACTGGTGACTCTGGGCGAGGACGTGGTCAACGAGTCCTTCGAACAGGACCTGGACGTGGGCGCCCGCGACGTGATCGAATCCGCCGAGGAACGGCTCTACCACCTGGCCGAGGCGGGCCAGACCGAGGGGGGCCTGGCTCCCTTCAAGCAGGCGGTGATCGAGGCGGTCAACATGACCGAGGCGGCTTTCCGGCGGGAAGGCCAACTGGCCGGGGTCTCCACCGGACTGACCGAATTGGACAAGCTGCTGGGCGGCTTGCACCCTTCCGACCTGATCATCCTGGCCGGGCGCCCTTCCATGGGGAAAACCGCGCTCGCCACCAATATTGCCTTTTACGCCGCCAACAATCCGCGCCAGGAACGGGACCCGGAAGGCCAGCCCATCGAGGTTCCGGAGGTGGTGGCCTTCTTTTCCCTGGAAATGTCGTCGGAGCAGTTGGCCACGCGGATTCTCTCGGAACGCTCCAAGGTGCGCTCCGACGCCATGCGCAAGGGCGAGATTTCCGATCACGACTACGACGCCATCTTCGATGCCAGCCGAGACCTTTATGCCACACCGCTTTTCGTGGACGACACACCGGCCATTTCCGTCAGTCAAATGCGCACCCGGGCGCGCCGACTGAAACGCCAGCATGGGCTCAGCCTCATCGTGGTGGACTATTTGCAGCTTATGACCGCACCGGCGGGACGGCGCAGCGACAACCGGGTTCAGGAGGTTTCCGAGATCACCCGCGGCCTCAAGGCCATCGCCAAGGACCTGGACGTGCCGGTCATCGCCCTCTCCCAGCTGTCGCGCCAGGTGGAGCAGCGCGAGGACAAGCGGCCCCAGCTATCGGACCTGCGGGAATCCGGCTCCATCGAGCAGGACGCCGACGTGGTCATGTTCGTGTACCGGGACCAATACTACGCCGAACGGGCCGAGCCCGCGCCCCGGGACGATGAAACGGACGATAAGTTTCACGAGCGCTACGCCAAATGGCAGGAGCGCTGTGAAAAGGTCTATGGCGTCGCCGAGGTGATCGTGGCCAAGCAACGGCACGGGCCGATCGGCATCCGTAAGTTCGCCTTTGACGGCGATACCACCAGCTTCAGCGATCTGGCCTCCGAGGAACAGCTGCCGGATCACTATTAGACCACAAATTTTGACCGCCAAGCTTGACGGAATCGCGCAGAGACTTCAAACCTGCCGATACGTTTATCAGGAGGTCTTCACTGAACAGGCCCAAGACACCGTCGGCGGGGGCGCCCCGTTGGCGTGCCGGCATGCAAGAGAGTTCGGGCCACCCGGCACCGGCAGAGGGGGAGTTTGCCTCCGCCCACGGCTCTCCCCAGACCTCGTCCAGTTTTAATGCCGAAATCGCGGTGGATGAGGAGATCGCCGCGGCCCATCCCGGCATCGATTCGATCCTGACCATCGACTTGGCGCGCATCGCCGAAAACTACCGGCGCCTGTCGGAGATCTTCCGGGGCGGCACTCTAGCGGCCGCGGTCAAGGCGGATGCCTACGGATTGGGCGCGGCCACCGTCGCCCCGGTCCTGGCCGACGCGGGTGCCACGACCTTTTTTGTCGCCACCATCGAAGAAGGGGTAACCCTGCGGCACGCCTTGGCGGCCTGCCCTCACCCCACTTACATCTATGTTTTGAACGGCTTTTTTGCCGGGACGGAAGACGTCTATCTGGCCCATCACTTGACCCCGGTTCTCAACAGTCTGGGCCAGATCGAGGCTTGGGCCCGGATCAGCCAGCAGCGGCAGCAGGCCTTCAAGGCCGCCATTCAGTTCGACACGGGGATGTCGCGACTCGGCCTGCCGGGCAACGAGGTGGATCGGCTGGTCGAACAGACCGAGTACTTGTCCTGGTTTCACCCCACCTTACTCATGAGCCACCTTGCCTGCGCCGAGCAGCCCAATCACCCGCTCAATCAAGAACAGCTGCGGCGTTTCCGCGCCATCATCAAACACCTGCCGGCCACCGAGCACCTGCCGGCGGCCCAGGCCTCCCTCGCCAACTCCTCCGGCATCTTCCTGGGCCCCAGTTATCACTTCGACCTGGCCCGTCCGGGTATCGCCCTTTACGGCGGCAATCCCATGCCCGACCGGCCCAATCCCATGGCGCAAGTGGTTCAGCTAAAAGGCAGAATTCTCCAGATCCGCGAGATTGACGCTGATACCCCCGTTGGTTATGGTGCGACCCATCGTGTCACCGGCCGCACCAAACTCGCCACGGTCGCGCTGGGATACGCGGATGGTTTTTTTCGCTCACTCTCCAATCGCACTTCTGCGTGGATCGCCGGACAACAAATACCTCTCGTGGGTCGTATCTCCATGGACATGGTTACCTTGGACGTCACCGCCGTGCCCGAACGCGTTCTGCATCCCGGCCTTTTGGTGGACTTCATCGGGCCGGAAGACGGCTTGGAAACCTTCGCCAAGGAAGCGGGCACCATCAGCTATGAGGTCATCAGCCGGCTGGGCCAGCGCCTCCACCGCCACTATCTGCCCGCACGGGCCTAGGGAATTAGGGGACCATGGTCATTCTCCGTACAATCGGGCGCACCTTTTTGAGTTTTCTGGCCGCCGCCGGGCGCCTGGCCATCTTCACCATCACCGCCGTCTGGCACTGTTTCACGCCGCCCTTTTATCCCCGCCTGCTGGTCCGCCAAATGGTGGAGATCGGCTACTATTCCCTGCCGGTGGTGGGACTGACCGCCATTTTCACCGGCATGGTGCTGGCCCTACAGAGCTATACGGGCTTTGCCCGATTTTCCGCCGAAAGCGCCATTCCCAACGTGGTGATCGTCTCCATCACCCGCGAGCTGGGACCCGTCCTAGCGGGCCTGAT
>JANQKX010000505.1 GCA_028280915.1 Kiloniellaceae bacterium | reverse complement strand
CCGGGCATCGAGCGGGAGGAGGCCGGCGCCAACATGGGCGCCATGGTGTCGGAAAAGCAGCGCGACCGGGCCGAGGGCCTGTGCCGCGACGCGGAGCAGGCCGGCGCTCGCGCCGTGACCGGCGGTCGCAAACTGAACCGGCCCGGGTGGTTCCTGGAGCCCACTGTGTTCACCGAGGTGACACCGGACATGGCCTTGGCCCAAACGGAGGTCTTTGGCCCCGTCTTGTCGGTGATGAAGTTCCGCAGCGAGGCAGAGGCGATCCAGATCGCCAACGGCACGGACTATGGCCTGGTGGGCGGGGTCTTCACCTCGGACCTGGACCGGGCCATGCGGGCGGCGCAGCAAATGCGCGCCGGGCAGATTTTTGTCAATGAATGGTTCGCCGGGGGTGTGGAAACGCCCTTCGGCGGTTATAAGAAATCCGGCTATGGGCGGGAAAAGGGCCGCGAGGCTCTGCTGAACTACGTGCAGACCAAAAACGTCGCCATTGCCTTATAGTTTTGAAACGTCGAACAGAGGACCGTAAAAACATGGACCAAGATTTTTTTGAAAAAGGACTGGCGAAGCGCAAGGCGACCTTGGGCGCGGAGTACGTGGAAAAGAACCTGGCCGCCGCCGATGACTTCACGCGCCCCTTTCAGGAGGCCATGACCGCCTGGTGCTGGGGCTTCGGCTGGGGCGACGAGGTGATCGAACCCAAAACCCGCTCCATGATGAACCTGGCTATGATCGGGGCCCTGGGCAAGATGCACGAGTGGGAAATCCACTGCCGCGGCGCCATCACCAACGGGGTCAGCAAGGAGGAAATCCGCGCCATTATTCACGTGGTCGGGATCTATTGCGGCGTGCCCCAATCCCTGGAGTGCTTCCGCGTCGCCCGCAAGGTGCTGGACGAAAAGGGCATGCTTTAGTCCCCTCAGTAATCAAAAATTGCAAGAAATCGTTATTTTGGGCGCCATTTTCTTGCGATTTTGGTTCTGTTTTTTTGTCGAACTGCGATTCCCTCGTTTGAGTGATTTCGGGGGAATTGATGGGATCCAAAAGGCCCAAGCCGGTGCGTCAGGACGAGTTGTCTCGCGCGCGCTTGGGCCGCCTGGTCCGGCAGACCTGCTTGTTGACAGGCAACTGACGAGTGTATGGTCGCTCTCACCGTTTGATTTATCGCTTCGATACGCCCTCCTCATAACGAAAATGGGTCATGCGCGCACAAATCAAAATGCTCTTTCGTGCCGTGCGCCAAGGCTGGCTGGAAGGCCTGCACGAAGGCGTGCTGCCCGATTTTCAGTTTGATGTGCGCGATGAAGAGGTGCTGATTATCGCCTCATCGAGAAAGTTCATGGCGCAGCTCGCCAGCATCGGCGAAGATCTTCTGGATCAAACCCGTGACAACTGGCCTGAAAGCGCGGCCATTCCGTATCATGCAGCGCTGATGACCGTGGGATTGTTAAAGGGCGGCGATTCATTCAGGAATGCGACGCCATCAGGAACGATTGAACTTAAGCTCCGGGCCGGGGCGTTCAGGGAACTATCCGCAATCTATGAAATGTATCCGCCATACGGTTACGGCAATCTGCGCATCAGCAAAAAACCGGCGCCGCTTGACGAGCAGCGCTATACACAAATTGCCGCCGAAATAGCGCGTGTTGCCGCGCCACTTTGAAGATCATCGGGATTAGTCCGACAAGAGCCCTACCAGTCGCCGGGATTCTTCCGGGCGCAGGGAGAAATCCTCCCCGGAGAGGTGATCCGCGGCGGTGGTGCACAGCCAAGCCACGGCCCGGGCCGGCCAGTCGGCGGGAATGTGCACCTTGGGGTCGAGCTGGCTGACCGGGTTTAGCCCCGAATCCTTGATGGCCACCTGCATGTCCGTGGCCACGGTGCCCGGGCTCAAGCCCACCACCCGGATGCCTTTGTCGCGCATTTCCTCATGGGCGCAGCGGGTCAGGGAGAGGACACCGGCCTTGGTGGCGCAATAGTGGCTCCATCCCTCCAGCGCGGAGCTGGCGGCGCCCGAGCTGATGTTGATCACCACCCCGGCGCCCTGGGCCTCCATGATGGGGAGGGCGGCGCGCAGACCGTAGTAGACGCCCTTCAAGTTGATGTCGACCACCTTGCTCCATTCCTGGGGATCGGACTCGGTCAGCCGGGCGATGGGATCGATCACACCCGCGTTGTTGACCAGGATGTCCAGGCGCCCGAAAGCTTCCATGCAATGGGTCACCACGGCCGCCACGTCGTCGTAGCGGCTCACGTCGCAGGCAAGATAGTCCGCCGTGCCGCCTGTGTCCCTTATTTCCTTGGTCAGGCTGGCGATGGCGGCTTTATCCCGCGCCGCTAGGATTACGGAGACGCCATGTCCGGCCAGTTCCTTGGCGGTCGCGGCGCCGATACCCCGGCTGGCACCGGTCACGATGGCGGCTTTGCCCAATAAATCTTGCACGTGATGTTTTCCTACTCTGCGTCAGGTCGATGGCGGGGGACGCGGGTTCCCGCAGCCCCGTCGCTCAATATCCGATCCAGGAAGGCGGATCAAGGCGGTCCCGCGCCGCCAAGCAATAGGGACGGGTCACACGGAACGTGTGGGCAGGGACCTTTGGGCTGTCTTAAGCGCCGGCGGCGGCCGCTGCCTCTTCAAAAACGGCCAGGGGACAGGTGAAAATGCCGCCTCCCAGGCGGCCGGCCGCGCCGGTGCGGTCCAGGATGCCCAGGCTGACGATGGGTGCGCGCCCGGCCTCAACCACCCGGGCCGCGCAGAGCCCCATCAGCAGGCCCAAGTCGCCGAATCCCGGATGGGGCCGCGGGAACAGGCGGCCCGGCAGCTCTTGGGCGTCGGCGGGGGCAAAGGCGCCGAGGGCCTCTTGCTGGGCCGGGGCGTAAGAGAGGGCCATGGCGCCGAAGCCGGCCATGTCCACGATGGCGCTGTCGCCGATGGCCCCGAGGGCCCGCTCCGGCCCCAAGCCGCCCAGGTCTCCATGGGGCGGATCGGCCGGCGCGGTGAACCAGCGCTTGGGCTGTCCGGCCACTTGAATCCCCGTGGTCACTCCATTGCCGCCGGCGGCCGTGATCAGGCTGCTGCCTGCCTGGCCCTCGGCGGCGGCCAGGATGTTTTTACAGGCGGCCATCCACAGATTGAGGAAAAAGCTCGGGCCTTGCTCGAGAAAGCGGCGGGCGTCCGATCCTTTCGGCAGGCCGTCGGACAAAGCCGCCACCAGCGCCGCCGTCGCGGCCCCCGTGCGGCCATGGCCGTCGTCTCCTTGCGCCAGTCCCTTGGCGGCCAGCTCGATCAGATCCAGTCCGGCCTCGCCCCCGCATTTCGCAAAGGCCTGCGCCAGGCTCTCCTGGAAAGGGCCGTTGACCCAGCGCAGGTGAACCAGGGCATCGTCGCTGCGCAAGCCCAGGCGTGGGGCCGGGCCGTTGCCGCCGTTCAGCGGCGCATAGGTCAGGTGCTGGGGGTTCCCGCCATCCCGGACCACCTGCAGCCACATGGAGGCGGACAGCACGGCGGCCAAGGGCATTACCACGCCCCGGTCCTGGGCGGGCCGCAAGGTGATCTCACCGGCCATGATGGCCGCTTCGGCTTGATCCGGGTCCCCGGCCAAACCCTCGAAAACAGCGGCCAGACAGGCCGAGGTCATGATCGGGCGGCAGATGTC
The DNA here is from genome assembly GCA_028280915.1 of Kiloniellaceae bacterium. Taxonomy (GTDB): domain Bacteria; phylum Pseudomonadota; class Alphaproteobacteria; order Kiloniellales; family Kiloniellaceae; genus JANQKX01. The sequence goes on along the minus strand of JANQKX010000505.1, from coordinate 10,602 downwards.
CCCGACCGAGGCAAAGGGCGGGCCGGCATGAAGCAGGGTGGCAGGGTCCAGCCCGATCGCGTCCTTGGCCCGTGCCATGCTGTGCCACCGGGGCCGCACCGCCAAGATGCGGTCCAGGGCTTGCCCATCCGCGGGCGCCAATTCAAATGCGGGCATGCGCCCCTCCTCGTTGTGATACTGATCCTACGATCAAGTGGACTGGGGCTCTATAACGAACGAAAAATCATGTCCCCGTATTTTGCGGATAGATCCAGGTCTCGGAGAAGTACAAAAACGCCGTGGTGGTTTCGATCCCGGCTTGTACCCGGGGCGCCGGGCGGCCCGGCAGGCTTCGACCGTTGATCTGGATAGAGGCCTGCCGCGATTCCACCAGCAGGGTGTACATCTCCCGATCCTTCGGACCGGTCAAGCTGGGCGGCAGTTCCAAGGCCACCGGGGCGCCCAGGTCTTCCCACAGGAGTTTGATTTGGCTGTCCCCGGCGATGATGGTTTCCGCATAGCTGGAGCGGGAATCCCCCTCGGTGATGACCCGGTCGATGCCATGGGTCTGCAGCTTGGCAAAGGCCGGCGCCTGGGCAAAGGCGGCCAGCTTGGCGATAAAGGTCTCGCGCAGATGATCGGCCAGGGCGGGATTGTCGCTGTAAAGGGCATTGTGGACATGGGGCAGACCCGCGGGGGATTGGGGATCCTCATAAAGCAGCAGGGCTTGCCCCGGCCCGACAGGCGAATAGCTGATGCGGAAAAACAGGGCCATGGCGGTGAAGGGGCCGTCCGGATCTTCCTTGAGAAGGATGCCGGGGTTTTCGCCGCTCCAGTCGACTTGCCCCGGATTGATGGCGGGGGAAATGGGCATGTGCTTGCTCCTATCGCTGTGCTGTTCAGGCCGGCTCTTTGGGGGTTACCCAGGTTTCCGAAAAGGCCAGAAAGGCGGTGCTGATTTGGCTGCCGAAAAACGGCCGGTCGAATACCTGGCCGGGCAGGGGGCGGTCGTCCACGGTGATGCCGGCGCCACGGGCCTCGAGAAACAGGCTGTACATGTCGTGGCGTTTGGTGGCGCAGAGGTCGGGGCCCACTTCCACCGCGAAAGGATTGCCGATGTCCCGCCAGGTCATGACCAGCCGCGCGCCGCCGCCGTGCATGATTTCGTGATACCCTTCGGAAAAGTCGCCCTTCGATTCCCGATGGGTCATGGCCAGCACGGGCGCGGCCGCCAGCCCCGCCCGATTCTGAAAGGTGGGAAAGTGGGACAAAAAGTCGTCCTTCAAGTAGGCGAACAATTCAGGGTTATCGGTGATGCACAGGTTGTCCGCTTCGGGGTAGCCCGCCGCCCGGTCCGGCTCGCCCAGAACCACCATGGCGTGGCCCCGGCCATGGGGCGACAGGGTAACGCGAAAATAGACCGCCAGGCTTGTCCAGTCCCCGTCGGGCTTTTCCTTGAGGTAGATGCCCGGGTTGTCGCCGGCCCAGGCCACCTCGCCCGGATTGACGGCGACGCGCGGGCGTTCGGTGGTTTGGATTTGTGTCATGGTGTCGTTCTCCCCCAAGCTGTTGTTTTCCCCAAGGCTGTTCTGACAAAGGCCTGGATTTTTGTCCATAACATTGCAACATAGCAATCTGTTTGTAAATTATTTAACATTATGGATCATTTGCGCTATTGTTTCAATTGCAAATGCCTTTCGCTTTGTTGCCGGGCGCCCTTTGGCCGCCGGACCAGCGTAACTCAATTGTTGTGAGGATCAACTCATGTCGGAAGAAGTCAGGTGGGCCCGCCGGCCTTTTGATGGTCATGCCATCTCCGTGCCCTTGGAGGAGGATCAAGAACTAACCCACGTTTTGCCCGGTACGCCGGGCGGGGAGTACCTGCGGCGCTTTTGGCATCCGGTTGCCATGTCCGACAGGCTTGGCCATCGCCCCGAGCCCCTGCGCATCTTGGGCGAGGACCTGGTGTTGTTCCGGGACGGTTCCGGGCGTTTGGGCCTGTTGCACAAGCACTGTCTGCACCGCCGCGCCTCGCTGGAATACGGCAAGGTGGAAGAGCGGGGTATCCGCTGCTGCTACCACGGTTGGAAGTTCGATGTGGACGGCACGGTTCTGGAGACGCCGGGCGAGCCGGCAGACAGCGATATCCGCCACCGTTATTGCCAGGGCGCCTATCCCGTGCACGAGGTCAAGGGTCTGATCTTCGCTTATATGGGACCGCCCGAAGAGCAACCGCCCTTTCCCTACCTGGATTCCTTCGACATTCCCGACCACGATTTGGTGCCCTATTCCATCCACTCGCCCTGTAACTGGCTGCAGGAAAGCGAGAATTCCATGGACCCTTATCATTCGGTGTTTCTGCATGGGCGGGTCAACGGGCCGCAATTTCCGGGCCTGGAACACTTTGTCGAGCTGCCGGTGGTGGTCTATCACAAACGGGCGGAGGGTTTCGTTTACAGCCATGCCCGGCGCCGGGACGATCTGGTGATGATCCGCTTTCACGATCACCTGACGCCGAATTTCGCTCAGAACGGCGGCATGTTTCAGGTTTTGTCCGAGCCCAAGACCTATGGCCGGACCAGCCTCACCAAGTGGGTGGTGCCCATCGACAATACCAATAGCCGCAAATTCGGCTGGCGCCACTTCAACGACAAGGACGAGGTGCTGCGCCAAGGCAACCGCGATGAAGTGGGCTGGGAAAAGGTGGACTTTTATGGCCAGACCGCCCACCGCTCGCGGGACGAGATGCGCGACAACCCGGGGGACTGGGAAGCCTGGTCCAGCCAAGGCCCCATCAACGTCCACAGGCGGGAGTGTCTGGGCCAAACCGACAAGGGCGTCAGCCTGCTGCGGGCCAAGCTGCGCCGGGACATCCGGGCCGTCGCGCGCAACGAGGCCGTCACACGGCCCGTGGGAACCCCCGAGGCGCCCTATCACACCTATGGCGGTGATACCATCCTGCGTCTTCCCAAGGACAATCAGGACGACCGGGCCATGATGGACAGGGTGCAGCGTGACGTGGCCGAAATCTATTTCGCCGCCGATGCCTACGAGGGGGAAGACCGGACGGACTACATCAAACGGGAAGTCTCGGCGCGCTTCTGTACCTAGACTTAGCGCGAAAGACGCGGCGCGAAAGACTTGGCGCGAAAGACTTGGCGCGCAACCCACGCCACCATAGTCTAACAGTGACAGAATCGGTTGAAGCAAGAGATGGATCATGACCGCTAAAGAAAAAATCAGCTGGCCGGAGGAAACCGAGGTCCAGGCCCGGCCGGGTATCGCCCGGATCAAGGGGCACATGGTGGCGGTAGACGTTGGTGATGCAGCGGATATCATTGACATTTCCTCCAACGAAAATGCCTTTGGGCCCAGTCCGGGCGCCGTGGCGGCGGCGCAGCGATCCCTCGCTAATTTGGAGCGCTATTGCGTCAACGGCCCGCGGGATCTGGCCCAAGCCATCGCCGGGGCGTTTGATTTGAACGCGGATTGGGTTGTGTGCGGTCACGGCTCCGATGACCTGCTCTCCCGGGTCGCGCGGGCTTACCTCGCGCCCGGCGATGAACTGGTCTACAGCCGCCACGGCTACCAGAAAATCCCCAACTACGCCCATGCCGCCGACGCCATTCCCGTTGCGGCGTCGGATCGGGCTTTCCGGGCCGACGTGGGAGCGATTCTGGAGGCGGTGTCGCCGCGCACGCGCATGGTCATGCTGGCCAATCCGGACAATCCCACGGGCACTCACCTGAGCGGGGAGGAGGTGCGCGCCCTGCATCGGGCTTTGCCGTCCAACGTGCTTCTGGTGCTGGATTCGGCCTATCTGGAGTATGCGGATGCGCCGGACTTCGAGGATCCGGCGGCGCTCATTCACGACAGCCAAAACGTGGTTATGACCCGCACTTTTTCCAAGGTGTTCGGTCTGGCGAGCCTGCGGCTGGGGTGGCTTTATGCCCCGCCGGCGATTGCCCAGGTGGTGCGCAAGGTGGGCGCGACTTTCCCCATCTCCGGTACGGCGACCCTGGCGGGCATTGCCGCCTTGGGTGAGCGGGATCGTTGGGGCTTTGTGGTCTCGGAAACCCGCCGTCTAAGAGAGCGTTTCGTGGCCGAGTTGTCCCAATTGAACGTGACCTGCTACCCGAGCCAGACCAATTTTGTCCTGGCCGATTTCCGCGCCGCGGCTCTGTCGGCGGTAGAGACCGATGCGGCCCTGCAAGAAAGCGGTATTCTGGCGCGGCGCATGTCCGCGCCGGCTTTCGCGGACTGCCTTCGCTTCACCATCGGCACGGAGCCGGAAATGAACAAGGTGATCGCCCGCTTGCGCTCGGTTCTGGCGCAATGAGGGTTGATATGAGAATGAGGGTGATATGAGCCGGGGGATAGAAGGCGCGCATATCATTGCCGCGGTGAAGGGGGCGGGTGTCGGCTTTGTCGTCACCTTGCCGGACATCGTCACCTGTGACGGCCTGCTTTGGCCCATGACCCACGATCCGAATCTGACCGTGGTGCCGGTCTGCAAGGAAGACGAGGGCGTTTCCATCTGCGCCGGGCTGTCCTATGCGGACAAGCGGGCCATTTTGCTGATGCAGCACACGGGGTTTTTGGATTCCATCAACGCGATCCGCGCCATCGCCGTGGAATACGGCCTGCCCGTGGTCATGGTGGTGGGGCTGCAAGGCATGGAGCCGGATCGGCATCCGTCGGACTCCGCCAGTTATGGCCTTCGCACCCTTTTGCCGATTATCGCGGCGATGGAGCTTCCCTGCCTGGTCCTGGAAAGGGAAGACCAGGTGGCCCAGATCGGTCAAATCATTGAAGACGCCTACCAGAAATCCGAGCCCTTCGTGGTGCTGGTGCCCCAGCCGCCGCTGGGACCGGAGGCGACAAGGTCTGAAAGCGGGCGAGCGCCCGTGGAACGGGCGGTGTCCCGATGATGAAGCGTGACGCGGCCCTGTCCCTCTTGGCGCAGCACTACCCGGACGGCATCGTGGTGCCGGTCTATCAGGCGGCCTTCGACTGGATGGCGATCCGGCCCCATCCCCTGAACTACCTCTGCACCGGCGCCATGGGCCAGGGCTCCTCCCATGCCCTGGGGCTGGCGCTGGGCTGCCCCGAGGAGACGGTTGTCGTGCTCGACGGGGACGGCAGCTTGCTCATGAACCTGGGCAGCTTGGTGACCATCGCCGCTACGGCGCCCAAGAACCTCATTCACATGCTGGTCTACAACGGCCTCTACGAGGTCAATGGGCGCTATCCCGTGCCGGGGGGACGGGACCTGGACTTTGCCGCCTTCGCCAAGGGCGCCGGCTACGCCCAAGTCTTCGATATGCGCGAGCTGGATCAGTTTGCCGAAGTGCTACCGACAATTCTGTCCGCGTCCGGGCCGGTCTTCGTGGTCCTTCACGTGGAGCAGGGCGAGGTCTATCCCAAGGACTATGTGGCCATCCACAGCGCCGAATCCCGCGGCCGTTTTCGTCAGGCCCTGCGCGCGCGCCTGGCCGGCTGACGGCCCGGATGGCCCTAACGGGCGGCGCTCGACCGGGCAGACGGGGTTTTGCCGGCCTTCTTCGACGCCGCGCCGGAGTTGGCCTCGATATGGTTTTCCAGCAGATCCACGAATATCTGCGCGACCCGTGATAGGGGTTTTTGCGCCGGATACATGAGGGCCAGTTCGATGGACATGGCGGGCTCGATCGGTTTCACCACCACGTCGTGGCGCAGGTTCAGGCCCGGCAGCATGGGCCCCACGATGGAAACCCCCAGGCCGGCGGCGACCAGACCGCAGATACCCTCGGTGGTGCGCACCTGAAACTTCATGTCCCGCGCCACCTTGGCGGTCTTGAAAAATCGATCGACCATGTGGCGAAAGATGGAGTCGGAGTAAAACGAGATGAACACCTCGCCGGCCAGGTCCTCGGGCCGGATAAAGGGGCGGTCCGCCAGGGGATGATTGGGAGGCAGGACGCAAACCGCCGTTCCTTGGGTAATGGGGCGGGTATCGATGGCGCTGTTGTCGATGGGCAGGGTGGAGATGCCCAGGTCGCACTGCTGGGATACGATCCATTCAAAAACCCGCTGCGAGGGCTGAACCTCCATGGAAATGGAAATGTTCGGATAGGCCAGGGTGAAGCTGGAGATGACCTGGGGCAAAAAGGAAGCGGCAAGGCTGGGAATGGTGATCAAATGCAATTGTCCCTTGCGGTAGGAGCGGATCGCATCGGCCGTCTTGGTGATCTGCTCCAGGCCGATGAAGGCGCGGTTCACCTCTTCGTAGAGCGCGTTGCCCTCGGCGGTGGGCACCAGTTGCCGGTTGGTGCGCTCGAAGAGGCGAAAGCCCACCTCCGCTTCCAGGTCGGCCAGCATGCGGCTCACGGCGGGCTGGGAAACATGCAGCAGGTTCGCCGCCTGGGTGGCCGTCCCGGTGATCATAACGGCGCGAAAGGCCTCTACTTGGCGCAAGGAAATCATGGATCGTACTCCGCCTTCCGTCTGACGATTAACGTCTGATATAATATTACGTAATAGAAGTCCCAAAAAAATGAATTTTTTTTCATATCATTTTTGATCGATAATAATCAATGCTCCATCGAAGAGCGGCCCGTGGCAAGCCTCGGGTGCAAAAACGGGTAAGAGAAGGCTGGTGCGGAAAATCAGCCATGGACTAGGGAGGCCGCCGGCCAAAGGGTTTGATGTCATTGCGACCGCATTCCGCGCGGTGACATTGTATGAGGGGTCCCTTGGCGGAGCGTTGCCTGCCTGGAAGGGGCAGGTTCGCTTGGGGCGGCTTGGGAGAAAAGGACACATCCATGGAGCAATATCAGCTATTTGTGAACGGTCGCTTTGTGGATCCCATCGAGGGACGCTTCTTCGACACTCTCAACAGTTTTGATGGCCAGGCCTGGGCCCGGGTGCCCTTGGCATCGGCCGAGGACGTGAACCGGGCCGTGGCGGCGGCCGATCAGGCTTTCCGCGACGGCCCCTGGGCCCGGATGCTGCCCCAGGAACGAGCTCGGCTTTTGCATCGGGCCGGCGATATCCTGCCCGATCATGCCGAGACCCTGGCCCGCTTGGAGACCTTGGACACTGGCAAACGCTTTGTCGAAAGTCTGCCCCAGATGAAAGCTGCCGCGGCGTGGTTCCACTACTACGCCGGTCTGGCGGACAAGGTGGAAGGCGCGCTGGTGCCCCTGGATCGGGCGGATATCCTGAACTACACCCTGCGCGAACCCTTGGGCGTGGTGGCCGCCATCACCCCGTGGAACTCTCCGGTAATGGTTGCCCTTTGGAAGGTGGCGCCTGCCTTGGCCGCGGGCAACACGGTGGTTATCAAGCCGTCCGAGCAGGCCTCCGCGTCGACGCTGGAATTGATGAAGGTCTTCGAGGCCGCGGGCTTCCCGCCCGGCGTGATCAACGTGGTCACGGGCGACGGCGCGGAGGCGGGTCAGGCCCTGGCATCTCATCCCCGGGTGGCCAAGGTGACCTTCACGGGCTCGGAAGGCGGCGGGCGGGCGGTGCAACGGGCCGCCGCGGAGAGCCTGACGCCGGTTACCATGGAACTGGGCGGGAAATCGCCGCAAATCGTCTTTTCGGACGCGGATTTGGATCAGGCCACCAACGGGGTCATCGCGGGCGTTTTTTTATCAAACGGTCAAACTTGCGTGGCCGGCTCCCGGCTCTTCCTGCATCGGGATATTGTCGAGCCTTTTATGGATCTGCTCCTGTCCAAGATGACCGACCTTAAAATGGGCGACCCCTTTGATCCGCAAACCCAGATCGGCCCTGTCGCCAATCGCCCTCAGTATGAAAAGACCCTGGGTTTTATCGAGCGGGCGAAAGCGGCCGGCGCGGTGTGCGTGCTGGGCGGCCAGGCGGCCAGCGGGGCAGGGCTGGGGCAGGGCCTTTTTATCGAACCGACGGTTTTCACCGAAGTGACGCCGGATATGGAACTGGCGCGGCAAGAGGTGTTTGGCCCCGTGCTGGCGGTCCTGACCTTTGACTCCGAAGAAGCGGTGGTCGAGTTGGCCAACGATAGTCCCTATGGCCTGGCCGCCGGTGTTTGGACCGAAGACCCGCGGCGCATGCACCGCTTGGCCCGTCAATTGGAAAGCGGCACGGTATACCTCAACACCTACCGGGCGGTCAGCGTGGCCTCGCCGGTGGGTGGCTACAAGCAAAGCGGATTCGGCCGGGAAAACGGGGTCGAGGCCATCAACGAGTTTTTGCAGACCAAGAGCGTGTGGGTGGGTTTGGCCGAGCAGACCCCGCATCCACTGGCGGTTGCCGCGACGCCGAATAACGACTAAGGTGCTCAAAAAGGGGACGCGGCCAGTGACAGCCACCGATATGAATGAGCGCCCGGTTCGGCTGCCGCCGCCCAAAAAGCGACTATCCCTCTTCGGTCGCGGCTCGCCTCTATACAGCCTCATTCAACTGGCCATGCTGCTGGGCGTGGTGGCCTGGCTGGTCCATGCCGGGGCCGCCGCCATGGAGTATAACTGGCAGTGGTACCGGGTCGACCGCTACATTTACCGCATTATTGACGGAGAGTTTATCCCCGGCCCGCTGCTGCGTGGGCTCATGGTGACCATTCAGTTGGCAGCCTGGAGCATGCTGCTCTCCGTTACCATCGGCTTGGTGACCGCTTTGTTGCGCCTGTCCAATTCGGTGTCCGGGCGCTTCCTGGCCACGGTTTACCTGGAGTCCATTCGCAACACGCCTTTGTTGGTTCAGTTGTTTTTGTTTTACTTCGTGCTGGCACCGATTTTGGGTATCGACCGCTTTTGGGCGGGGGTTTTGTGTCTCTCCTTTTTTGAAGGCTCCTTTGCCAGCGAGATCATCCGCGCCGGGCTGCAATCCGTGCCAAGGGGACAGTATGAAGGCGCCGACGCGCTGGGCTTCACCAAGCGGGACCGCTTGCGCTACATCGTCTTGCCCCAGGCCATTCCCCTGATCCTGCCGCCCATGACCGGCCTGCTGATTTCCTTGATCAAGCATTCAGCCATCGTCAGCGTCATCGCCGTGGCCGATCTCACCACCGAAGGCCTGAACATCATTTCGGAAACCTTCATGGCTTTTGAAATCTGGTTCACCGTCGCGGGGATCTATTTGGTGATCACCGTATCCTTGTCATTTTTCGTCACCTGGCTGGAGAACCGCATGAAGCGCGGCCGATGACCGGTGACTGGTTTGACCCGTAAAACTATGCAGAGAGGAAAGGAAGCAATAACAATGACAATCAGCAAATTACTGACCGGTAGCCTGGTCGCGGGCTGTCTTGTGCTCGGCATGCTGGGCGCGGCGCGGGCCGACGTGCAACAGGACTTGGCCAGCGAAAGCGTCATCGAGGAAGTCAAGAAACGGGGCGTGCTGCGGGTCGGCATGTCCACCTTCGTGCCTTGGGCCATGCGGGCCAAGGACGGCAGCCTGATCGGCTTTGAAATCGACGTGGCCAAGAAGGTGGCCGAGGACATGGAAGTGGAGGTGGAGTTCGTGCCCACCCAGTGGGCCGGCATCATCCCGGCCTTGATCGCGAAAAAGTTCGACGTGATCATCGGCGGCATGTCCATCACCCCGGCCCGTAACCTCACCGTCAACTTCACCATTCCCTACGCCCACTCCGGTCAGCAAATGGTGGCCAGCAAGGAATTGGCCGAGGGCATGGCGGTGGCGGATTTTAACGCCAGCGACGTGACCATTGCTTGCCGGCGGGGATCCACCCCTTGCACCGCGGCGGCGGAGCTGTTTCCGAAAGCCAACCTGAGCCGTTTTGACGACGACGCCCAGGCCTTTCAGGAATTGGTCAACGCCAATGCCCACGCCTTCATCACCTCCGCGCCCAAGCCTCGGTTCTGGATGTCCAAACACCCGGGCAAGCTTTTCATGCCCACCGAAGAGAACCTGACCAAGGGCGACGAGGCCTTTGCCCTGCGCAAGGGTGATCCGGATGCCTTGAACTTTTTCAGCAACTGGATTCTGGTCCATACCAGCAACGGCTGGCTGAAGGAACGGCATGATTTCTGGTTCACCAACCAGAATTGGGCCGACCAGGTAGCGGAATGACCAAGGGTTTTGCCTGATACCATGGCGAAACACTTTTGATCCAAAAGCCTCCCGGCGGTTCGCGTCGTCGGGAGGCGGATTGGGACACAAGGAAATCATGACCCAGCACCGTCCGCCGCCGCCCGCCAAACCAAAAAGGCGCCTGCAGAAAATCGACGTGGCCATCATTGCCGTGGTCGCGGCCGCGGTCGCCTATGTGGTTTACCGGGTCGACTATGTGCTGGTGTACAATTGGGATTGGAAGCCCGTTTTCAATTTTGTCGTCACCAAGGATGCCGACAGTGGCGAGTGGGTGTCAAATCTGCTGATCCAAGGTTTGTTGATGACCTTGCGCCTGGCCTTTTGGGGCACCATCGCGGCGGCCGTCATCGGTTTGTTGATGGGGCTCTGCCGCACCAGCAACAATCTGTTTCTGAGGGCAACGGCGCGTATCTATGTGGAGCTGATCCGCAACATCCCGCCCGTGGTTTTCATTTTTGTCTTTTATTTTTTTATTAGCAGCCAAATCATGCCGCTCCTGGGCGTGGAGGAATGGGCGCGCAATGCTTCGCCCGAAGCCCAGTCGGT
>JANQKX010000556.1 GCA_028280915.1 Kiloniellaceae bacterium | reverse complement strand
CGCTTCCCGCAGATTCCGACTTTTGGGTTTTTGCCTATGGCTCCCTCATGTGGAATCCGGGTTTCGATCACGAAGAATCCCGCCTGGCCCAGCTCTATGGTTTTCATCGGCGGTTTTGCATTTTTTCCTTCCACTACCGGGGGACGGCACAAAAACCGGGCCTGGTCTTCGGGCTGGATCGGGGCGGCGCCTGTCGCGGCATGGCCTATCGCATTGCCCGAGACAAGGGCGAGACGGTTATGGATTATCTCTATAAACGGGAGATGATCTCAGGGGTGTACTTGCCCCGCTGGGCCCCGGTCTTCGTGGCGGGCCAAAAGGTGCTGGCGGCGACCTTCACCGTGAACCGCCACCATCGTCAGTATGCCGGACGCCTCGACGATGCCGAGACCCTGCGGCTGATCCGGCAAGGGGAAGGGGTCGGGGGCCGCTGTGCCGACTACCTGCGCAACACGGCGGCGCACCTGGACGAACTGGGCCTGCACGACACCATCCTAAAGCGGCTGGCCAAGGCTCTTTAGCCGCACTTAGAGTATCCGCAAGCGGGGCAGAGATCGCAGCCCTCCTGGTGGAGCAAGCCGGCGGTACCGCAGCGGGGACAAGCCGGCCCCAAGTGATTTTCCAGCCGGCCCTCCGGCGGCTCCATGGACTCTCCAGGGGCAGCCGGCCCTTGTCCGACCCGGCTGATCTGTACCTGGCGCGACGGTGACGTCGTCTGGGGCTGGGGCAAAAAGCCGATTTCCACCATGTGCCCTTCGATCACCGCGCCGATCGCCGCCAACAGCGAGGGCACATACTTGCCGCCCATCCAAGCGCCGCCCCGGGGATCGAAGACCGCCTTTAGCTCCTCCACCACGAAGGAAACATCGCCGCCACGGCGGAACACGGCCGAGATCATGCGGGTCAAGGCCAAGGTCCAGGCATAGTGCTCCATGTTTTTGGAATTGATGAAGATTTCGAAGGGCCGCAGGCGGCCGTCCTGTTCCACGTCATTGATGGTGATGTAAATCGCGTGTCCGCTTTCCGGCCATTTCAGCTTGTAGGTCCGGCCCGGCAGGGCTTCCGGCCGCTCCAGGGGATCGGTCATGTAGACCACCGCCCCGGCGGTAGCCGGCGCCCCTGATCCGCTCGATACTGAAGTTTGGGATGAGGGCGCGGTGTCAGACGGGGCGGGGCCCTTGCCGCTGGCCGGTGCCAAGACGGAACCGGTGACTGCGTTGGGGCGATAGGTGGTACAGCCCTTGCAGCCCATCTCGTAGGCCTGCTGATACACATCGCCGAAGGCGGCAAAGGAGATATCGGCCGGCAGGTTGATGGTCTTGGACACGGACGAATCGATATAGGCCTGCACCGCCGCCTGCATGGCCAGATGGGCGCCGGGGGACAGGGACTGGGCGTCCACGAAGCAATCGGGCAATTCCGCCTCCGCGCCCTTCAGGTCGCGGAACAAGCGAAAGGCGAAATCGTTGATTTCCTCTTCGGCGTGACTGCCGTCGGGCAGAAGAATGCGCCGGACTTGCTCGAAGCTGAAGACCGGCTCCAGGCCCGAGGAGAGGTTGCCCGCCAAGAGGGAAATGGTGCCCGTGGGCGCGACGGAGGTGACCAGGCCGTTGCGGATGCCATGCCGGGCAATGGCGGCCCGCAGGTCCTGATCCAACTCCCCGACCGATTCACCGGCCAGATAGGGGTCCAGGTCAAAGAGGGGAAAGGCGCCCTTTTCCTCGGCCAGATCGATGGAGGCCTGATAGGCATGGCGGCGAAAGCGCGCCATCCAGCCGCGGGTCGTCTTGACCGCCTCGGCGCTGCCGTAGCGCAGACCGCACATGATGAGGGCATCGGCCAAGCCGGTGATGCCCAGGCCGATGCGGCGCTTGCACTTGGCTTCGTGTTTTTGCTGCGGCAGGGGAAAGCGGGACACGTCGATGGCATTGTCCAGCATGCGCACCGCCACGACGATCAACTGGCCCAGGCGGTCCGTATCCAGTCGGGCATCCGTCTCAAAAGGCCGTTCCACTAAGGCCGCCAGGTTGATCGAGCCCAAGAGGCAGGCGCCATAAGGCGGCAAGGGCTGCTCGCCGCAGGGGTTGGTGGCGCGAATGTCCTCGCAGTACCACAGGTTATTGCGCCGATTGATGCGGTCGATGAAGATCATGCCCGGCTCGGCATAGTCATAGGTGGCCTGCAAGATGGACTGCCACAAGCTCCGCGCCTTGACCCTGCGGAAGGTCTTGCCTTCGAAGATGAGCGGCCAGGCGGCGTCTTCCTGGACCGCCTTCATGAAGGCATCGCTGACCAGGACCGAGAGGTTGAACATGCGCAGGCGCCCCGGCTCCTTCTTGGCGGCGATAAAAGCCTCGATATCCGGGTGATCGCAGGCCAAGGTCGCCATCATGGCCCCCCGCCGGGAGCCGGCGCTCATGATGGTGCGGCACATGGAGTCCCATACGTCCATGAAACTGAGCGGGCCCGAGGCGTCGGCGCCCACACCGCTCACCGGGGCGCCCCGGGGCCGCAAGCTGGAGAAGTCATAGCCGATGCCGCCGCCCTGCTGCAGGGTCAGCGCCGCCTCCTTCAAATGCTCGAAAATGCCGCCCATGTCGTCGGGAATGCGGCCCATGACAAAGCAGTTGAACAGGGTGACGTTGCGCCGGGTGCCCGCCCCGGCCTGAATGCGGCCGGCCGGCAGAAAGGCAAAATCCCGCAAGGCATCGTAAAACCGGGCTTCCCAGGCGTCGGCACCCTCCCGGGAGGCCTGTTCCGGAACCGCCAGGGCCTTGGCGATACGGCGCCAGCTATCCTCGATCGTTTGGTCGATGGGGGTGCCGTCACCATCCTTGAGACGGTATTTCATATCCCAAATGCGATGGGATACCGGTGATAAGGTGCTCATGACAGGATCCTGGCCTCATCAGTAGCTTCGGCAAGCGCCATCCGGGTTCGCGCTTGCGTCACCTTCCCCGGAAAAACTTAAGGCTTGATGATGGCAAGGTCAAGATTTTGTTCTGTTTTTGTTCCAAAATTAGAAGCAAAGACTTAGCCAGCCCCGCTGCGAAAGATCAGCTTTCGCCGGCGCGCGCCGCCGCGACCAGCCGGGCGCTGGCGTCTTGCACATCCCGTTCCGCACGGGCCATCAAATCACGGCGCTTCAGGCCCGCCGGAATGGGCGGCAGGATCTCGAGCACGATTTTGCCCGGCTTTTTCAGGAAGGAGCGGCGCGGCCAACACAGACCCGAATTCAAGGCCACGGGGACAACGGGCAGCTTCAATTGGCTATAGAGAGCGGCGATGCCGGGGTGAAAGGGCCGGGCCTGGTCCGGCGGGACCCGGGTGCCCTCGGGAAAAATGATAATCGCCTGGCCGCCGTCGGCGATCTTGCGGGCGGACGCCACCATGCGCTTCAGCTCGCTGGCCCCGCCGCCCCGATCGATGGGCACGATGCCCGCGCGCCTGATGTACCAGCCGTAGAAGGGAATCCAGGTGAGCTCCCGCTTCAACACAAAGCTGGGCATCTCCAGAATCAGCGAAAAGACGAAAGTATCCCAGGCCGACTGGTGCTTGGCGGCGATCAAGAACGGCAACTCGGGCAGGTTCTCGCGGCCGCGAATTTCGTAGCGGATATTACAAATCCACTTGAGGCCCCAAAAAATGCCACTGGTCAAAAATCGGCCGACCCAATGACACCAGCTTTGCCGAAGCAGGGCCGGTAGGCAACCAACCAAGACCAGGGTGCACCAGGTGAAAAAGAAGATGTTGAACAGCAGGGAACGCAGAGCAACCATCACGCCGCCTTCCCGATGATCGCATCCCAGGCAGCGGACAGTTTCCGCAAAGTCGCCGCCACCAGGTACTTGTTGAATTCGGAGATCAAGAGGCGGGCGCTGCCCGGCCACCGCCACCACTGATCTTGTTTGTAGTTGGCGGGAAACACCGGGTGAGGAATGATCTCGATCCCCGGCATCACGTGGCGAAACTCCATCAAGCTCCGGGGCATGTGATAATTGGCGGTGACCAGACGCAGGGAGCCGTGGCCTTCCTCAACCACCCAGGCCGCCGTTTCAATGGCGTTGCCATGGGTGCTGTCCGCCTCGTAGCCCAGCACCACGCAGCACGACAACTCGCCCGGCTGCTCTTGAAACAGGCGCAGCAGCTCTTGCACCTCGACACCCCGATAGACGCCGGAGACGAACAGCTTTTCCGCCCTGTCCTCGGCCAGCAAGGCCAGTCCCTGCTGAAGCCGGCCGCTGCCGCCCGTCAGGACCACGATGGCATCGGTGCGGGTCTCGACCCGCGCCGGCTGCTTCGGCAGTTGCCCGGCAAACCAAAACAGCCCGGCCAGCCAGGCGACAGCGATCAGGGCCACAACAAGCAGCACCAGCTTGACCGCGGGGCCGAAAAGGCGGCGCGCGGCAGAAGAGCGCGGCCTCATGGAGTGCTCCAAATTCATAACAAGCGCGCAAGGCTTTGCAGGACCGTGATTCGCGCGGTGATCAGGGTGATCAGGGCGGCGATCAAGGGCACCGCCACGAGCAAAAGCCAATCCAGCGGCGTCAAAGCCAGATCGGGCAGCAGGCTGGCCTGCAAACGGCTGACAAAGTGATCGGCCAAGAACAAAGTGGCGCCGGCGCACAGCAAGCCGATCAAGCCGCCGCGCAGACCCAGTTTCAAGGCGTGCCATTGGAACTGCCGCGCCACATAGGCGTCATGGGCGCCGATCAAATGCAAGAGTTCGATGATTTGCCGATGCACCGCCAAGCCCATGCGGGTGACAAACACCACCATGATAACCGCCGAGAGGCCCACCAAAACCACGACCAAGAGGGCCACGAGCTTGATCAGGCCCGCCAAGTCCAACAGTCCGTTGAGCCACTGCTGATGATCGTCGACCGTGGTCCCCGGTACGGCGCTTTGCAGCTCTTCGCGCAGCCCGGCCATGTCAAAAGGCGCGTCCGGCGACACGGTCACCGAGATCAACCGGGGCAAGGGCAGGCTGGCGGAAGCATCCACCACCCCCAGCCAGGGCTCCAGCAGCTGGTTGATTTCGTCCAAGGGCATCAGGATTGCCGACTCGACCCCCGGGGTGCCTTTCAGCAGCGCCAACAAAATCTGGACCTGTTCATCCTCGGCGGCGTCCCTGCTCTCGACCGCCGGCATGGAAACCGGCACCTGCACCGTCAGCTGACCGGTCAGGCTCGACTGCCATTCATTGGCGATCTTGGTCATGGTCAAAGCGCCCATGGTCGCCAAGCTGGCCAAGTAAACCATCACAGCGATGAGCCAGGGCAAAAACCGCCCGGTGGAATCCCGGTTGAGGGGCATGTCCCGCCGCCCGCCGATCATGTGGCTTGACTTTCAACAACGGCCGATGCCGTCAGCCGGGCGGCCGCGACGTTTTCCTGTTTTTGGACCGCCAGGTGACCCCCGTTCAAACGCAGCACCGGATGGCGAAAGCGCGCGACCAGGGAGTCGTTGTGGGTGGCGATGATCACGGTGGTACCCAGCTTGTTCAGCTCTTCAAAAAGGTACATCAAGCGCACGGCGATCCGGTCATCCACGTTACCCGTGGGCTCGTCGGCCAGCAGCAGGGCCGGCCGGGTGATGACCGCCCGGGCAATGGCCACGCGCTGCTGCTGTCCGCCGGAGAGGGTCGGCGGCAGGGCATCCAGATGCTCCTTCAACCCGACCCAGGCCAACAACTCGGCCACGTCCTGGCGAGTGGCCCGGTCCGATTCCCCGTTGATCGCAAGGGGCAGGGACACATTTTCCACCGCGGTCAAGTGGTCGAGCAAGTGAAAATCCTGAAAGACCACACCGATTCGCCGCCGCATCACCGCGCGCTCCTGGCGCTTCAGCTGGGCGGTGTCCCGATCGAAAATGGTCACCCGGCCGGCGGTGGGCGTCAGCGCCAAATACATCATGCGCAAGAGGGAGGATTTGCCCGCACCCGACGGGCCGGTCAAAAAATGAAAGCTGCCCGGCGCGAACTGATAGGAAACATCCTGCAAGACATTGGGGCCATCCCCATAGCTTAAGGCAACGTCTTCGAAGCGAACCAAACGGACGAATCCTTTTTTCGCGCGGTAAAATCGGACCCCTTGTCTACGCCATTACGCGGGACAATTCGACACAAACTTGCTTTGACTTTGCGGCCCTTTTATAAAATTAAACCATCACGCCGCGTCAGAGTTGCCTTTCGATGATCATCCAGTGCGAGGCCTGTCAGGTCAGCTTCAAAGTCGACCCGGAAAAACTGGGCGACCAGGGGCGTCGCGTGCGCTGCAGCAAGTGCGGCCACTCCTGGCACCAGCTGCCCGTGGCAGCGGTGCCGCTTGATCCCCTGCCCGGTGCCCAAGGGGGTCTTGACGGCGAACCCGTCGAAACGCCCACGGTCGTTCGGGAATCGAACCCCCTCGGGCAAGAACAGGATCTGGGCGAGACCGGCGATGCCGCAAACGGCCGGCGGGAGATGCCCCGGGTCATCGCCCTGGCTAAGAACAGGAAAAAGAATCAACGGGCGTCCCGGCCAACCATGGCCCCCCCGGTCAAACGGGGGCGCAGTCCCGCCATCACCATCGGCTGGGTTGCCTTGCTGTTGTTTGTGATGGGTAGCGTGGGTGGAGCCTTGGTGGCCCACGAGGAAGTGGTGGAACGCTTCCCCCACATGGAGCCCCTTTATGCCGCCGTGGGCATCAAGGGCGACCCGCCGGGCGAAGGTCTTTCCCTGGAGGAGGTCACCTCCATCCGCAGCATGGATGGAGACGATCGTCTCCTGATCATTCAGGGATTGGTGGTCAACGTCAGCGACAAAACCCGAACCGTGCCGGAGCTGCGCGCCAGCC
>JANQKX010000439.1 GCA_028280915.1 Kiloniellaceae bacterium | reverse complement strand
CAACGACTTCGCCCATCACTCGGTCAACGACGGCGTCTTCCACGGCTGCGGTCATTGACCGAGTGATGGGCGAAGTCGTTGGCCGAGTGATGGGCGAAGTCGTTGGCTTCCTGGATGGGCAGGGCGTCCATGTCCGCGCGCAGGCCGATGGCCCGGTTGCCCTGGCCCCGTCGCAGGATACCCACAACGCCGGTGCGGCCGATGTTCCGGTGGACCTCCAGCCCAAAATCGTCCAGCAGATCGGCCACCTTACCGGCCGTTCTGATTTCGCCAAAACCCAGCTCGGGATGTTTGTGAATGTCCCGCCGCCAGGCCGTCATCTTTTCGCTGAGTGGCTCGGCCTCACCGTCGATCATTGTCATGGTCCGTCTTCCTCTATCGTCCTAGAGGTCTTTACATAGGCGCAAGGAATCGTAAATGGCCGCGTGGGCATTGCGGCTGGAAACCGCGTCGCCGACCCGATAGAGCACGAAGGGCTGCCCGTCCCCGTTCGTGCCCAGCTCCGCCGCCGCCTTTTGCGGCCGGCCCGCGATCAGGGCGTCATAGTCGATCTGCCCCTGATTGGCCGCGCGGGCCTGCAGGTCGTGGTAAAGGTCTTCCATGGGCAGGGTGCCGTGCTCCACCACCAAATGGTCCACAAGGCGGGTTTCCGCCCGGTCGCTGTATTCGTTGACCAGGGTGACTTCGATTTGATTGCCCTTGCGGGTGGCGTCGCGCAGGCGCAGGTCCGGCGTCATCTTCACGCCCAGGCCATAGAGCTTTTCCATGTGGATGGGATAGTTGATGGCCCCCAACTCGGCCGCCGCCATGCGGTCCGGCGTGGCCAGTTCCACCTGGCAGCCCCGTTCGGCCAGGAATTGGGCACAGGACGGGCCGTGATGCTGCCCGTGATCGTCATAGAGCAAAACCGACCCGCTGATGCTGGCCGCGCCCGACAGCACGTCCCAGGTGGAGGTCACCAGGTCTTCCCGCTCTTCCAGGATCGGGTCCGGGGTGCCGCCCGTGGCGATGACCACCACGTCGGGCTGCTCGGCCAGAACATCGTCCGCTTCGGCGTAGGCATTGGTCTTAACGGTGACACCTAGGTGGTCCAATTCGTTTTCCATCCAGCGCACCACGCTGATCAGATCGGCCCGCCAGCCCGCCTTGGCCGCCAGGGCCAGTTGCCCGCCCAATTGACTGGTCGCCTCGAAAAGCATGACCTCATGGCCGCGCTCTGCGGAAACCCGCGCCGCTTCCAGGCCGGCGGGTCCGCCGCCCACGACCACCACTTTTTTCGCCGGGCCGTCCGCGGCGGGAATCACATGGGGCATGGTCGCTTCCCGCCCGGTGGCGGCGTTGTGCAGGCACAAGGCCTCGCCCGCCTCGTAGAGGCGGTCGATACAGTACCCGGCCCCTACGCAGGGGCGGATGCGGTCCTCTTCCCCCCGGGCCAATTTGTTGGTGATGTGGGGGTCGGCCATGTGGCCCCGGGTCATGCCCACCATGTCCACCAGATTTTCCGAGATCGCGTAACGGGCCGTGGCCATGTCGTTGACCCGGCAGGCATGGAAGAGGGGCAGCTTCACATGACTGCGGAAGTGGCACACGGTCTGCAGGTGGACGGCGAGGGGATCGGCCATGCCCGGCATCATGTGGGCCAGGCCCCGGTTGGAATCGATGTGGCCCCGGTTCAGGTTCATGAAGTCCACCAGACCCGTTTGCTCCAGGATCTCGGCGATCTCCAGGTTATCCTCCAGGGTTAGATCCTCCGGATCCAAACTGTCCGAGCCGATGCGCACGCCGACGATATAGTCCGGCCCCACCGCGTCGCGCACCTGCTGTAGCACCTCGAGGGAAAAGCGCATGCGGTTTTTAAGGTCACCGCCGTAGCCGTCCGTGCGTTTGTTGGTCTTCGGTGACCAGAACTGCTCCACCAAGTGGCCGTGGCACAGGACCTCGACCCCGTCCAGGCCGCCCTCCTGGCAGCGCCGGGCGGCATCGCCGTAGGCGCGGGTGATGCGGTCGATGTCGGCCTGGTCCATTTCCTTCGGAAAAGCCCGGTGGGCCGGCTCGCGCACCCGGGACGGGGCCACCACGGGCAGCCAGTCCCCGTTGTTCCACACCGTGCGCCGGCCCATGTGCGTGATCTGACAGAAGATGGCCGCGCCTTCGCCGTGCACCGCGTCGGCCAGGGCCTGGAAGTGGGGGATGATGCCGTCGTCGCCCGCGTTGATCTGGCCGAAGACGGAAGGGGAATCGGGTGCGACGTTGGTGGAGCCGCCAAAACTGCTCAGCGCCAGGCCGCCGCGGGCCTTTTCCCGGTGATAGAGCCGATAGCGCTCCTGCGGTCGGCCGTCCACCACATAGCCGGGTGCGTGGCTGGTGCTCATGATGCGGTTGCGCAAGGTCAGGCCCTTGAGGGTGAAGGGCTGGAGCAGGGGGTCTTTCCGGTTCGGAGCGGGGGAAGGGGAGCTTTGGTTCTGCAATGTCATGGCGGTTTCCTGTCGATCCGTCCGCGTAGGGCCGCGGTTCCTTGTCTCGCCTTGGCGTCATGGGCGCCCGAGGCTATTGTCATTTGACTGTTATAAGACGGGCTCCGGTTTCGGAAAGCAAGCCTCACTTAAGATTTAGCGGTAAGGGCAATTTAGCGAGGGCTGCCGGGCCAAAGGACGGGATATGTGCGGACGCTACACCTTGACCACGCCTCTGCAAGGGGTGCAGCAGGTCTTTGATTTTCCCGAGCGCATGAACCTGGCGCCGCGCACCAACATCGCCCCCACCCAAGAGGTGCCGGCGGTGCGCTTGGGGCCGGACGGCGGGCGTCACCTGGTCCTGCTGCGCTGGGGGCTGATCCCCGCCTGGGCCAAGGACCGCAGTATCGCCAGCCGCCTCATCAACGCCCGCTCCGAAACCGTGGCCGAGAAGCCCTCGTTTCGAGGGGCCTTCGCCAAGCGCCGCTGCCTGGTGCCGGCGGACGGCTATTACGAATGGCAAACCACGAAGGCGGGCAAGCAGCCGTTCCGTATCACCCGGGCGGACGGCGGGGTTTTTGCCATGGCGGGCCTCTGGGAGGCCTGGCGGGACCCCGAAAGCGGCGCGGCGGTGGAAACCTGCTGCTTGCTCACCACCCAGGCCAACGCGGCCTTGGCGGCCATTCATCACCGCATGCCGGTGATCCTGGATCAAGCCCAGTTCGACCCCTGGCTGGACCCCCGCTCCGATGGGGCGGGACTCTTGGCACTCTTGGGGCCGGCGCGGCCGGAACTCTTGACCTTTTATGCCGTTTCCCGACGGGTGAACCGTGTGGCCAATCAGGAACCCGGCCTTATCGATCCGGTGACCCCGGCCGAGGTCGAAGGGCCGCGACAGGGCCAGTTGTTTTAGCGGCCGGACGGTTGCGTTTCGGGCGCCTCGCGAAGTCTTGCGGTGATTTGCCTGTTGCGTTGCCAAGGTCTGATGTAAGCAACTGCCTGATGTAGGCAACTGAAGGTGATTGAAAAAGAAAGGCTTTGTCCCCCATGGCGCTCGCCGCCCCCCAGGCTGTTCCCCCGACGGAAGATGCCGCGCCGCGCGTGCCCAATGGGCCGGTCGTGGCCGCCGGCGGGCTGTTGTTTGCCGCCGGCGGGGCGGCCTTGTGGCTGGCACAGGATGGGCGCATCGCCGGCCTTTACGTGATCGGTATGGCCTTGGGCGCGGTGCTGTATCACACCACTTTCGGCTTTGCCGCCAGTTGGCGCCAACTGCTGCAGAATGGCCGCAGCCTGGGGCTTCGGGCGCAAATGGTGATGTTGGCGGTGGCCACCACGGTCTTTTTTCCGCTCTTGGCCGCGGGCGAGGCTTTTGGCCAGCCCTTGGGAGGCGCCCTGGCACCGGTCGGCGTTTCGGTGCTTTTTGGCGCCTTTTTGTTCGGCATGGGTATGCAACTGGCCGGCGCCTGCGCTTCCGGCACACTCTATACGATAGGCGGCGGTTCCACGCGCATGGTGATCACCCTGGTGTTTTTCATGGTGGGCTCGGTGCTCGGTTCCCTGCATTTGCCCTGGTGGCTGGCCCAGCCCAGCCTGGGGGTCGTTTCCTTGCCGCAATCCCTGGGCCTGCTGCCGGCGCTCGCCGGTCAACTGGGCGTTTTTGCCCTGGCGTTCTTTTGTTTTGTCTGGATCGAAAAGTCCCGTCACGGCCGGGTAGAGAGCCTGTTTCGCGTGACCGCGTCCGGGCAGGGCGCCCGTTGGATCCATGGTCCTTGGCCCCTTTTGGCGGGCGCGCTGGGCTTGGCTTTGTTGAACATCTGCACCCTGCTTGTCGCCGGTCACCCTTGGACGGTGAATTTCGGCTATACTCTTTGGGGCGCCAAGCTGGCCCAGGCGGGCGGCTTGGATGTTGCCGCCTGGCCTTTTTGGCAATGGCCCTTTCCCCGGCAGGCTTTGGAAGGATCGGTTTTTGCCAATACCACGTCGGTCATGAATTTCGGCATTATGGCCGGTGCTTTGCTGGCGGCGGGGCTGGCCGGGCGATTTCACCCCCTGTGGCGCCTCCCCTTCCTGTCCCTTTTGGCCGCGGTTCTGGGCGGCCTTTTGATGGGATACGGCGCCCGCTTGGCCTTCGGCTGCAATATCGGCGCCTATTTCAGCGGCATCGCCTCGGGCAGTCTGCACGGCTGGCTGTGGTTCGCCGCCGCCCTGCTGGGCAGTTATGCCGGGTTCAAGTTCCGGCCTATTTTTGGCTTAAAATGACGGACCGACAGTTCCGATCTCAAACAATCACGCTCCACGCGCCGCTCTCTGTTAACCTTTTGAGCTTGGCGAAGGTTTTTTTGCAGGCCGGGGGGAGGACTAGGTAAAGGCAAGGCGGGGGAGGGCAGGGCCGAATTTCGGATCGTGACGGCGGCGACTGGGCCAGAGTATTGGTTTTTCGGCACCAAGAAATGGCGCAATCACCAAAGACGACGCTGCTATCAGGCTAGCAGGATCGAAAATCGTATATTTTAGCGGCAACGAAAAGATGAGTAATCGGGCCCGTCATCATTTGAGAACAGTTAAATGGGTGACACCGCATGGATAATTTTGTATATGTGGAGGTAAGGTAAAAAAGGCAGGGACCGGCCCGAATAAAACTAAAGGGGCAGAAAACCCTAAATCGGCCGGGTGTTCGGGAGGCTATGAATGGCTTCAAGTGAAATTTTAATGGGGCGACGGGCGAATCCACGCTCATCGCAGGGTGGCGCTGTGTCAAACGGTCGGCAACGATCGGGAGGTTTCAGAGCCCCGATGACAATTTGCCTCAATGATAATTGCCCCGAGGGGAAGTCACAAACCTCAACCGGGTCGCAGTCCGGTGGGAGGTGCGGGCCGGTGGGAGGTAAGTGTTGATATGCGTTCTTCCGGCCAAGGGTCGAGACCAAGGGTCCTGATCCGGGGGCATGAAGAGTGTTGCTGACGAAACAAACGATCAACTCTGGATAGTGATATGTTTCAAATCATAAAGATGATAGTTCAGCGCTTGGGGCTCGGCCTGTTGACGCTGTTTGTCGTGTCGCTGATCATTTTCCTGGGGGTGGAACTGCTCCCGGGCGACTTGGCGGAAGCCATTTTGGGTCAGTCGGCGACGCCGGAAACCGTGGCGGCTTTCCGCCGCGAGCTGAAGCTGGATCTGCCCATGCACGAGCGCTATATCGAGTGGCTCTTGGGGATCTTGCAAGGCGACCTGGGTAAATCCCTGGCCAACGGCCGGGAGATTTCGGAACTGGTCGGGGTGCGCTTTTCAAACACCATTTTCCTGGCCATCGTGGCGGCGGTGATCTCGGTGCCCATCGCGGTGATCCTGGGTGTTTTGGCGGCCTTGTACCGCAACAGCCTTT
This sequence comes from Kiloniellaceae bacterium, assembly GCA_028280915.1. Classification (GTDB taxonomy): domain Bacteria; phylum Pseudomonadota; class Alphaproteobacteria; order Kiloniellales; family Kiloniellaceae; genus JANQKX01. The sequence continues at coordinate 7,824 of JANQKX010000439.1, read as the reverse complement.
ATGACCGGATGGTGAATGTCTTTACTTTGACGTCCATTTCCTTCCCCGAATTTTTCGTGGCCTACATCCTGATCCTGTTCTTCGCGGTGGAATGGAACATTTTCCCAAGCCTTTCCAACGTGAACCCGAACATGGGCTTTTTCGAGCATGTTTATCGGGTGGCTCTGCCGGCCTTGACGCTGACCTTGGTGGTCATCGCCCACATGATGCGCATGACCCGGGCGGCGATCATTAACCTTTTGGCGAGCCCTTATATCGAAATGGCCAACTTGAAGGGCATCAGCCGGTCCCGGATCATTGTGCACCACGCGCTGCCCAATGCCCTGGCGCCGATCATCAACGTGATCGTGTTGAACCTGGCCTATCTGATCGTCGGTGTGGTCGTGGTCGAGGTGGTGTTTGTTTACCCGGGCCTGGGCCAGCTGCTGGTGGACTCGGTCTCCAAACGGGATATCCCGGTGGTGCAGGCCTCGTGCATGATTTTTGCCGCAACGTACATTTTGCTGAACCTGACGGCGGATGTGTTGTCCATCGTGACCAATCCCAGATTGTTGCATCCGAAGTGAGGGGGGAAGGTTTATGGTTGAATTTTGGAAACTCCTGAAGTCGGCGCCCTTCACCGCCAAGCTGGGGCTGTTAATCATCGTCATTAACATCTTTGTGGGTGTCTTGGCGCCAGTTATCAGTCCCTATGGCGAGACGGAGATCGTCGGTGCCGAGTACGAACCGCCCAGCGAGCAGTTTTGGCTGGGCACGGACAATCTGGGCCGGGATATGTTCACGCGCATGAACTACGGCGCCCGGAATACCATTGGTATCGCTTTCATCACCACGGCCCTGGCGTTTTTCATCGGCAGCGTCATGGGGCTGATGGCGTCGACTTTGGGCGGCTGGGTGGACCAGTTGCTGAGCCGTATCGTGGACGTGATCCTGTCCATTCCCACGTTGATTTTCGCCCTCTTGCTGCTCACCATCGTGGGAACTACCATACCCGGCGTGATCGGGGTGATCGCCATACTCTATAGCGCGCCGGTATTCCGGCTGGCGCGGGCGGTTTCCATGAACGTGGTGGTGTTGGATTTCGTCGAGGTGGCGCGGCTCCGGGGTGAGGGTTTGTGGTGGATCATCATCCGCGAGGTGCTGCCCAACTCCATGCCGCCCCTGGTCGCCGAATTCGGCCTGCGGTTCTGCTTTGTCTTCCTGCTCATCTCGGCGCTCAGCTTCCTGGGCCTGGGCATTCAGCCGCCCACGGCGGACTGGGGCTCCATGGTGCGAGACAACGCAACGCTTATCACCTATGGCGAGTTCACGCCTCTCTTGCCCGCCGCCGCGATCGCGGTGTTGACGGTCGGCGTTAACTTCGTCGTTGACTGGTTCCTCTATAAAACAAGTGGATTGCGCGATGATCACTAATAACGGCAATGGCTCTGAAAAAGGCGATGTGCTTTTGGAGATGCGCGGTCTGCGCATCGAGGGGCAATCCGATGAACAATGGCACGAGATCGTCCACGGCGTGGACGTCACCCTGCGGCGCGGGGAAGTGCTTGGTCTGATTGGCGAATCCGGTGCCGGTAAGTCCACCATCGGCATCGCCGCCATGGGCTATGCCCGCCCCGGCTGCCGGATTTCCGGCGGGACCATCAAGTTCGACGGCATGGAGCTGACCACGGCGGACGAGGGGGTCAAGCGCAAGCTGCGCGGCTCGCGGATCGCCTATGTGGCCCAGTCCGCCGCCGCGTCCTTCAACCCGGCTCACCGCTTGATCGACCAGTATTCGGAAACGCCGATCCAGCACGGCATCATGTCCAAGTCCCAGGCGGAAAGCGAGGCCAAGGAGCTTTTCGGCCGCCTCAAGCTGCCCGATCCGGACACCATCGGCTACCGCTATCCGCACCAGGTCTCGGGCGGCCAGCTGCAGCGGGCCATGACCGCCATGGCCATGTCGTGCAAGCCGGACCTGATCATCTTCGACGAACCGACCACGGCCTTGGACGTGACCACCCAGATCGAGGTCTTGGCGGCCATGAAAAAGGTGGTGCACGAGTTCAACACCGCGGCGATCTATATCACCCACGACTTGGCCGTGGTGGCGCAGATGTCCGACCGCATCATGGTGTTGCGCTATGGCGACGTGGTGGAGGAGGGCAGTGCCCGCCAAATGATCTCCGAGCCTCAGCAGGAATACACCCGCGACCTCCTGGAAGTGCGGTCCTACCGCAAGCCCGAGGCGGAGGACACCTCCGGCGACCGGCCCTTGCTCGAGGTCAGTGACGTGACCGCCGGTTACGGCAACAAGGTGATGATCCTGAAGGACGTGGGCGTGACCATTCACCGCCAGCGTACCGTCTCGGTGGTGGGCGAGTCGGGCAGCGGCAAGAGCACCCTGGCGCGGGTGATCACCGGCCTGCTGCCGCCGGTCAAGGGCAGCACCATCTACGACGGGGAGGAATGGCCCCGCTCGTTCAAGGAACGCTCCCGCGACCAGCTGCGCCGCTTGCAGATGATTTATCAGATGCCCGACGTGGCGCTGAACCCGAAGCAGAAGATCCGGGAAATCATCGGCCGGCCCCTGTCGTTTTACCTAGGCATTACCGGGTCGGCCCGGGAGCAGCGCCTGAAAGAGCTGCTCGAGATGATCGAACTGCCCCACAGCTTTGCCGACCGCCTACCCAGCGAGTTGTCGGGGGGCCAGAAACAGCGCATTTGCATCGCCCGGGCCCTGGCCGCCGAGCCGGAGCTGATCATCTGCGACGAGGTGACCTCGGCCCTGGATCAGTTGGTGGCCGAGGAAATCTTGAAGCTGTTGCAGCGGCTGCAGGACACCCTGCACGTTTCCTACCTCTTCATTACCCACGATTTGGCCACCGTGCGGGCCATTTCCGACGAGGTGGTGGTCATGCTGCAGGGCCGGGTCGTGGAGCAAGGCCGGACCCGGGAGATCTTCAAGCCGCCGCACCACGAATACACCGACTTGCTGTTGTCCTCGGTGCCCGAAATGGATCCGGACTGGCTGGACAACTTGCTGGCCGAGCGCCAGGCGCGGATCGCCCGGGGCGAAAAGCTGGCTCAGACGGCCGACAACTAAAGCCATTCCGGTGGCGCCACGGGTCGGCTCTATCTCGGAGCGGGGCTTCGGGATGTCATAACCGAGCCGTGATGCTGCGAGAGGACAAAAACTGTTATCTTTGCCCGCTCCCCGCCAAGGGGGCGGGCATTTTTCGACAGCGCATGGGGTGGGCGGACATGGGTATTGGATCATTTGGCCTTTCACCGGGTTTTTCGGGCCGCTTTTCCCTGGCTGGCTTGGCGTTGGTCCTCGCCCTGTCGATTCCCCTATCCGCGCGGGCCGACTTGGAGAGCGGGCGGGATATGTCCGACATGTGCTTCGGCACCGGCAAGTTTGCTGGCGAGCTGAAAGAGGTGGCAGAGGGGGTGTGCTGGGGCTTCATCACCGGCATCGGCAACGTCATGGTCTCCGGGCACGAGGTCGCGCGCCAGCAGGCCTGCGCCCCGGAAACCGGCCCCGGCAGCGCCAGCCGCGGCGAGATGATCGAAATCGTCAAATCCTACCTCCAGGCCAATGAGAACAAGCTGAGCGTTCCGGCCTTTGTCTTGGTGGCGGAGGCTTTGGCAGAGGCCTTTCCCTGTCCGCCCTCCTAAGCCCATCCTCCTATACACGCCGGGCCGGTGAGCGGCCCGTTTCGCGGCGTGGCACGGAAAATTGAGCCTCCCGCGGCCAATGGCCGCATTTTGCCCTTGCCAAATCCCGCCGAGTATTTTTCAGTTCGCGACATGGTTTTTTTACGAGTGGCGCCGCCACTCTTCTAGGGCGAGGGTCGAATAGAGCCATATGTTTGGGAACCTGCCGCGTGAATTGCCGCAAAAGATTGCCTTCATCCTGATTCCCAGGTTCACCCTGATCGCCTTTTCATCGGCCGTGGAGGCCCTGCGCCTGGCCAACCGCCTGAGCGGTAAGCAGCTCTACGATTGGCAATTGTTCTCCGTCGATGGGGAAAAGGTCCGCTCCTCCTGCGGGATCGAGTTTGACACCCAAGGCGGCTTGAGCGCCGCCGCTGGCTTTAATACGGTCATTGTCTGTTCCGGCAGCGAGGTGCAGAACTTCACGGATAAATCGATCATTTCCTGGCTGCGGCGCATGGACCGCAGTGGTACCGACATCGGCTCGATCTGTACCGGCACCCATATCCTGGCCCGGGCCGGCTTGCTGGTGGGATACCGCTGCACCATCCATTGGGAAAATCTGGCCTCGTTCTGCGAGGAGTTCCCGGAAATCGACGTGACCACCGAGTTGTTCGAAATCGACCGTAATCGCTTTTCCTGTGCCGGCGGGACGGCCGCCATCGATATGATGTTGAACGTCATTGGCCACCAATACGGCCACGAGTTGGCCGCCCAGCTGGCGGACCAGTTCATGCACGAACGCATCCGCGACCGTCATGATCACCAAAAGGTTTCCTTGCCGGCCCGCCTGGGCGTGCGTCATCCCAAGCTGTTGTCGGCGATTGAGCTGATGGAAAGCAATCTGGAAGAGCCGCTCACCCGGGTGGATTTGTCCCGGGATACCGGCCTTTCCACGCGCCAGCTGGAACGCCTTTTCCGCAAGTACCTCAACCGCTCGCCGGCGCGTTACTATCTGGAGCTACGGCTCAACAAGGCGCGGCTCTTGTTGTTGCAAACCAACATGTCGGTGATCGACGTGGCCCTGGCCTGCGGGTTTGTTTCGGCATCCCACTTTTCCAAGTGCTACCGGGATTATTTCGGCCGTACCCCGCGCAACGAGCGGGGCCCCTCCGGCGACCTGCGCGGGGAGACGGACGACGCCGCGCTCGCCCTTTCCAGCTAGCACGTCTTGCGGAGGACTCCGCAGGCCCGGTGCCCGCGACACTTAGGTCAAGACACTCAGGTCAATCGAATGTGTGGGGCGGACGCTTGAAGACCCGTTCCACCATGGGCAAAAAGTGCTCCAGGGGCAGGGTGTCGTAGTCGGGATCGAACGAGGTTTGGTCCCAGCGCTCACAGAAGCGCTCGCAGGCATCGAAGTACTTGTGCCCCCGCAGGAACTCCCGCGCGTCTTTGTTCTTGCCGATTTTGTCGTAGTAATAATAGCCCTGGAATAGGCCGTGGTGCAGGATGATCCAGTAGTTTTCCTCGCTCACATAGGGCCGCAGGATGGCGGCGGCGAACTGGCTATGGTTTTCCGGCGCCAGGCAATCGCCGATATCGTGCAAGAGGGCACAGACGATGGTTTCCTCATCGGCGCCGTCCCGCTCCGCCCGGGTGGCGGACTGCAGGGAATGCTGATAGCGGTCGATCTTGTAGCCCAGGGTGGGGCCTTCCAGCAGCTTGAGGCCGTTGATCAGATTACCGATCAAATGGGCGTCGTTGTGTTCCCGGGCCAGGCGGCTGGTGAGCGCATAGTCCTCGACGGTGCCTTGGTCCATTCTGATGAAGCTGACTGTATCCATTCCAACCTCCAAAAAAGCGTCCTAACTCGAAAAAAATCAGGCCGGTCCGGCTGCCGTGTTTGATCGGGTTGTCCGGGGCCAGCCGGTGCCTTTGGATTAACCGCGGCTGCGCCGCCGGCGCCGCCGGCCCTGTTCCCCGTCGCCACCGGCCGCCGTTTCACTGGCCCGCGCCGCATAGCTGGGCGGCAGATCCACCACGCTGGCCAGCTTGGGAAAATCAGCCGTGGAGTGGGGCAGGCCCATGGCTTCGACAAAATGGGCCTGGAATTTGGGCTCCACCGCCGTTTCGATTTTTTCCACCCGCCGGATGACCGATTCGATTTCATCCCGCGCCCCCTGATTCAAGAGGGCGATCAGGGCGCCGGTGCCGGCCGCGTTGCCGGCGGAATAGACCTGTTCCAGGGGGCAATCGGGGATCATGCCCAAGACCATGGCGTACTTCACGTCGATGTGGCTGCCAAAGGCGCCGGCCAACATGATCTGTTCCACCGTCTCCACCTCCAGGCGGTCCATCAACAGGCGGATCCCGGCATAAAGGGCGGCCTTGGCCAGTTGGATGGCGCGCACGTCGTTCTGGGTGATGCGCAGCTCCGGCTCGCCGGCATGCAGGATGTAGGCGAAGGTGCGGCCGTCTTCCACGATGCGGTCCGAACCGGCGGCCAGGCTGCCGTCGACGGTGCCGTCGGTCTTCAAAATACCGGCCAAGTACATCTCTGCCAGCACCTCGATAATGCCCGAGCCGCAGATGCCCGTAATGCCCGATCCGGCGGTTTCCGCCGCAAAGCCCTCTTCATTGGACCAGAGTTCGGAGCCGATCACCCGGAAGCGGGGCTCCAGGGTCTCGGGGTCGATCCGCACCCGTTCGATGGCGCCGGGCGCGGCCCGCTGACCGCAGGAAATCTGCGCCCCTTCGAAAGCGGGTCCCGTGGGCGACGAGCAGGCCAGCAAGCGATCCTTGTTGCCCAGGATAATCTCCGCGTTGGTGCCAACGTCCACCACCAAGGTCATCTTTTCCGCCAGGTGGGGGCTTTCGGACAGGATCACGCCGGCGGTATCCGCGCCCACGTGACCGGCGATGCAGGGCAAGACGTAGACCCGGGCGTCGTGGTGCAGTTCCAGGCCGATCTCCTCGGCCCAGATGGTGACGCCCGAATTGGCGGCCAAGGCAAAGGGCGCACCGCCCAGTTCGGTCGGGTCGATGCCCAGCAGCAGGTGGTGCATGACCGGGTTGCCGACGAAGGTGGCGTTCAGGATCTCGTCTTGAGAGATACCGCCCTCCCGGGAGATCTCGCTAGCCAATTCGTTGATGGCCTGGCGCACCGCCTTGGTCATCTCCACATCGCCGCCCGGGTTCATCATCACATAGGAGACCCGGCTCATCAGGTCTTCGCCGAAGCGAATCTGCGGGTTCATGATGCCCGAGGAGGCGATGATCTGGCCGGTGGCCAGATTGCACAGGTGGGCGGCGATGGTGGTGGAGCCCACGTCCACTGCCATTCCGAAGGCCTGATCGCGAAAGCCGGGCCAGATGCCGGTGATCACCTGGGAGCGGTGCACCGCCACGGTGACTTTCCAGTTACCCTTGCGCAGAGCCGTTTGCAGGGACTGGATGATGCGCAGGTCCGTATCCAGGCCGGTGAGCCCCCACTGTTCCTCCAGGGCCGCTTCCAAGCGCTCCAGATCACCGGTGGGGTTATGCATGTCGGGCTCTTGCACCACCACATAGTGCAGGCGGACCGCCGGATTGAGCTCGATGTCCCGCGCTTCGGCCCGTTTGCGCACCACCTGCTTGTGGACCTGGCTGTCGGGCGGCACGTCGATGACCACGTCGCTTTCCAGCAGGGCCTGGCAGGACATGCGGCGTCCGGGCTTGATGCCCTTTTTCTGATCGTAGCGTTCTTCGACGCTGCTCCAGGCGCTGACATGGTCGGCCCGGCTGGTGATGCCGTGCTTGGCGAATTCGCCCTCGCTGACCACCACTTGGCAGCGACCACAGAGGCCCCGGCCGCCGCAGACGGAGTCGATGTCGACGCCCAGGCTGCGCGCCGCTTTCAGGATGGGGGTGCCAACCGGGAAGCGCCCGCGCCTCCCGGACGGGGTAAAGACGACGAGCGCTTCCTTAGACAACGGCCGACTACCCGCGCCGGCGGCGGCGCCGCGCCGCCCGGTCGCCTTCGGCCGAATCCTGCGCCACCGGCTCGCGGTATTTCTTGATCCAGCGCCGGCAATCCTTGTCCGTGTTGAGCAGAACGTCGGCGGCCATGATGCCGGCCATTTCCTCGTCGTGCAGGGGGTTCATGATGGCCGAGGTCATGCCCGAGCCCGCGGCCATGGCCAG
>JANQKX010000431.1 GCA_028280915.1 Kiloniellaceae bacterium | reverse complement strand
CGTCGGCCTGACCACATCGGCGGGGCTCGGACCGCGGACGGGCAAAATGCTCGCCTTCGCGGCCATCACCTGCCCCGCCGGGCAAAGGCTGGACGAGATCGGCGCCCAATCCTTTCAGGTGGACGTAGCCGGGAAACTTTACCAGGCCCGGGTTTTGCAGACGCCCCCTTATGATCCCACCCACAAGCGCATGCGAGGCTGAAAGATGGTAGAGCACACACGTGTGTTGGTGATCGGCGGTGGCGTTATGGGTGTCTCTCTGCTGTATCACCTGGCCAAGCTGGGGTGGCACGATGTCACCTTGGTGGAAAAAAACGACCTTACCCATGGCTCCACGTGGCACGCGGCCGGCCTTTGCACGCATTTCGCCCACAATCCCACCATCATGGAGATGCGCGCCACCAGTATCCGCTTGTACCGCTCGGAACTGGAAGCGGAAACCGGCCAGCCGACAGGCTTTTGCGGCACCGGGGCGCTTCGGGTGACCCGCGAGCCAGACCGCATCGCGGAGTTCCGGCACGTGCAAGGCATTGCCCGCTTCATGGGTTATGACCTGCACATCATCACCCCCGATGAGTTGGGCCAGTTGCATCCCCTGGCGAATACGGGCGACGGCCTGGTCGGGGCCATTTACGAGCCCGACGACGGCAACGTGGACCCAAGCCAAGCCACACTGGCCATGGCGGCGGCCGCCCGCGCCCGGGGTGCCAGGATCCTGCGCAACAACCCGGTAATCGGGATCGAGAAAACCCGCGGCGGCGAGTGGCGGGTTCAGTGCCGGACGGGTGAGATTGTCGCCGAGCACATCGTCAATGCCGCGGGGACCTGGTGCCGTGAAATCGGCGAGATGATTGGTTTGGATCTGCCGGTCGTTCCCATGCTGCATCAGTACTTGGTGACCGAGGATGTCGCGGAAGTGGCTGCGCTCGAGAAACGCTTGCCGATCATTCGCGACCCGGAGGAAAGTTGGTACTGTCGCCAGGAACGGGATGGTCTGATCTGCGGGCCTTACGAAAAAGAGGCCAAGCCCTGGTCCGTTGACGGCGTGCCGCCGTCCTTTGGCGCGGATCTTTTACCGCCCGACCTGGACGCCGTAATCGATATCGTGGACTGCGCCATGAATAGGGTGCCGGCGCTGGCGGAGGCCGGCATTAAAACGATCGTGAACGGGCCGATTACCTTCACGCCGGATGGCAATCCCCTCATCGGGCCCGCGTTCCAGGAAGAACGCGCCTGGGTGCTGACGGGGTCCTCAATGGGCGTGATGGAAGGCGGCGGCGCCGGCCGCTATCTCGCCGAATGGATCATCGGGGGCGAACCGCCCATGGACCCCATCGCCGTCGATTCCCGGCGCTTTGGCGGTTACGCCGACCGTGACTACCGGGTGGCCAAGGCCCGCGAGTCCTTCGCCCTGCAGTTCGGCATCCACTATCCATATGAAGAGCGCTCCGCCGGCCGCCCGTGCACTAAATCAGGCATTCACGCGCCCCTGGCCGCGGCGGGCGCCGTGTTCGGCGCCGTCTACGGCTGGGAGCGCCCCAACTGGTTCGCCACGCCGGACAGCGGCAGCCAGGCCATGGATTCCTTCGCACGCACCAATTGGTTCCCTGCCGTCGCGCAGGAGTGCCGTGCCGTGGATCAAGATGTGGCGCTCGCTGATCTCTCCGCCTTCGCGAAGTTCGAGGTTTCCGGTGCGGACGCGGAGGCCTTCATGGCGACCTTGGGGGCCAACAAGCCGCCGGTCGAAGCGGGACGAGTCGCCTTGGTTCACGTTCTCTCCCGGTCCGGCGGCGTTTTGTCCGAATTCTCGGTCACTCGGCTGTCGGGCGATCGCTACTATCTGGTTTCCGCCGCCGCGGCCGCGCGGCGCGATCTCGGCCTGCTGCGCGCGCGGGCCGGTGGTCACCGCGTCCATATCCGTGCCGTCACCGCCGAGCGGGG
>JANQKX010000429.1 GCA_028280915.1 Kiloniellaceae bacterium | reverse complement strand
GCCGGGGTGTGTCTGGATCGGCCATGGGGAGGCGCGCACCCAAGCGGGTTCCGCCAAACAGGTGGGCGGCTGGTTCACCAAGGAAGGCTGGGAAGTGCGCTATGCCCCCATTGATCCTTTTTACGTGCACATCGACCTCATGGTCTGCATGCTGGCCGAAAAACTCGCGGCGGTTTGCCTGGACACCACCGAGCCGGACATTGTGGACTGGCTGAAGTCCAAGAACATCGAGATCGTGCCGGTCAGTTTTCGCGACACCATGAACCTGGGCTGCAACGTGGTTTCCCTGGGCAATGACCGGGTGCTTTCCACGGCGGACAGCAAGGACTTGAACGCCAAGCTGCGGGCCATGGGCTTTGAAGTCTATGATCCGGACGTGACCATGTTGACCCGGGGCGGCGGCGGCGTGCATTGCATGTGCCAGGCCCTGCGCCGGGATCCGGTTTGACCTTCGGCCCGATTGCGGTGCAGGATGCCTGCGATAAAATCTGGATAGGCGGTAGAGTCGGGATAGGTGGGCGAATATGCGATCCGCGGAAAAGCTGATTGAGAGCGAACATCGCCTGGGGGCTCATAACTACAAGCCCTTGGACGTGGTGCTGAACCGGGGTGAGGGGGTTTGGCTGTGGGATGTGGACGGCAACCGCTATCTGGATTGCCTGTCGGCCTATTCGGCCGTGAACCAGGGCCATTGCCATCCCAAGATCCTGGACGCCATGGTGACCCAGGCCAAGCAGCTGACCCTGACCTCGCGGGCCTTTCGCAACGATCAATTGGCCTTGTTGTACGAGGACCTGGCCAAGCTCACCGGCTCCCATAAGATCCTGCCCATGAATTCCGGCGCCGAGGCGGTGGAATCCGCGGTCAAGGCGGTGCGCAAGTGGGGCTACGAAGTGCGCGGCGTGCCGGAGGACAAAGCGGAAATCATCGTTTGCTCCGACAACTTCCACGGCCGGACCCTGGGGATCGTGGGCTTCAGCACCGACCCCACGGCCCGCCAGGGCTTCGGGCCCTTCGCGCCCGGCTTTAAGGTGGTGCCCTTCGGCGACTACGACGCCTTTGCCGCGGCGGTGACCGACAACACCGTCGCCTTTTTGATCGAGCCCATTCAGGGCGAGGCCGGGGTGGTGATCCCGCCGGAGGACTTCTTTCCCCGGGTGCGTGCCCTGTGCAGCGAACGCAACATCACCCTGATCCTGGATGAGATCCAGACCGGCTTGGGGCGCACCGGCAAGCTGTTGGCGGAGGAGCACGAAGGCATCGAAGCGGACGTGACCCTTGTGGGCAAGGCCTTGTCTGGCGGGTTTTACCCGGTCTCCGCCGTGCTTTCCAACTCCGAGGTCTTGGGGGTGCTCAAGCCCGGCGAGCACGGCAGCACCTTCGGCGGCAATCCCCTGGCCTGTGCGGTCGCTCGGGCGGCGCTGAAGGCCCTGGTGGAAGAGGGTATGATCGAAAACGCCGCCCGGCAGGGCGACTATTTTCAAGAACGGCTGAAGGCCATCCGGGCCAATGGTGTGAGAAATGTGCGGGGCCGGGGCCTGATGCTGGCGGTGGAACTGCATCCGGAGGCCGGGGGCGCCCGCCGCTACTGCGAGGCGCTGAAAAACCGGGGTCTCTTGGCCAAGGACACCCACGACCATACCATCCGCATCGCGCCGCCGCTGGTCATCACCAAGGACCAGGTGGACTGGGCGGCGGATCAGTTCGAGGCGGTGCTGACCGGGCTGGATACCTGATTGCCGGTATCCCGCCCCTGGGCCCGGCGCAAGCGGGAATTGTCGCCCAATTCTGGGTCTAGTTCTTGATGATGTTGTGTTCCGGGCCGTAGGGGAAGCCGGTGATGTTTTCGTTGCCCTCTTCGGTGATGACCAGGATGTCGTGCTCCCGGTAGCCGCCGGCGCCGGGCTGGCCTTCGGGGATCATGACCATGGGTTCCATGGAAACCACCATGTTGGGCTGGAGCACGGTCTCCACGTCCTCGCGCAGCTCCACGCCCGCCTCGCGGCCGTAGTAGTGGCTGAGCACGCCGAAGGAATGGCCGTAGCCGAAGGAACGGTACTTCAAGAGGTCCCATTCCCGGTACATCTCGTTCAACTCGGCGGCCACGTCGCAGCAGCGCGCGCCCGGTTTTAGGAGTTCGATGCCCCGCTCGTGCACCTTCACGTTCTTTTCCCAGATGTCTATTTCCACGTCCGAGGCGTGATCGCAGAAAAGCGTGCGCTCCAAGGCGGTGTAGTAGCCGAAGATCATGGGAAAGGTGTTCAGGCTCAAGATGTCGCCCGAGGCAATTTTTTTGTTGGTGACCGGGTTGTGTGCCCCATCGGTGTTGATGCCCGACTGGAACCAGGTCCAGGTGTCCATCAGCTCCACGTAGGGGTGATTGCTGGCGATTTCGCGGATCATGGCGTTGGTGGATGCGATGGCCACCTCATGTTCGGGCACCCCGGCCCCAACCGCCTTGGCGCAGGCATAACCGCCGATGTCGGCCGTGCGGGCGCCTTCCTTGATCAGCTTGATCTCCTCATCGGACTTGACGGACCGCATCCACATGGACGGCTGGCCCACGTCGACGAACTCCACGCCGGGCAGGGCTTCTTCCAGCAGGCGCCGATAGTCCTGGTTCACGTGGTCGAACTCGATGCCCAAGCGCTTAACGCCCGGCGTCAGCTGTCGCACCGCTTCGAAAAAGCTGTCCCGGCGCCAGTCCGTATAGGTGATGTTGCCGCCGTGGCTGCGGCGCCAAGGCTGGCCGCCGTCGATGCCGGCGGAGATGGTGGTGGCCGCCTCGGGCGTGATCACCATGCCGTACTTGCGGCCGAAGTAACAATAGAGCCAGCCCGAATAATAGTTGATGCAGTGATAGGAGGTGAACAGCGCTCCATCCACGTCGTTCTCCGCCATCCAGGCCCGCACCGCGTTCTGGCGGCGGTCCATCTCGGCGGCGGAAAACGGCAGGTAGGATTTATCCCCGTTGTGCCATTCCATGACGTGCAGCATGTCGTCGGATTTTACCATGCGATCCCTCCCCAATTATCTGAAAACTGACCGATTTGACTGGATCTCAATTCGAGCCAGATAAACTGAAAGCGGCAAAATGAAAAGGGCGAAGTTTGCCGTCGCCAATAGCAAAGTCTAGCGCGTTTTGGGGAAAGTATCTTGTGCCGGGATTCGAGAAATCTCATAACTCCACCGCATAGGGACCTTCCTTCTGCAGGCGCTTTTCTTGTGCCCCCATTGCCGGTGGCACTTTTCCGAGTGAGGCAGCTCAAATGACTGGTTTTTCGGTTTTTTCGCTGGTGCGAAATGCCCTCAGCTATCACGAGAAGTGGCCTCGCCAGTGGCGCAGCCCGGAGCCGAAGCAAGAATACGACGTGGTGATCATCGGCGGCGGCGGCCATGGCTTGGCCACCGCCTATTACCTGGCCAAGAACCACGGCATCACCAACGTGGCGGTGCTGGAAAAGGGCTGGCTGGGGGGCGGCAACACGGGGCGGAATACCACCATCGTGCGGTCCAACTACCTCTGGGATGAAAGTTCGGCCATCTACGAGCATTCCCTGAAGCTGTGGGAAGGCCTGAGCCAGGATTTGAACTACAACGTCATGTTCTCCCAGCGGGGGGTGATGAACCTGGCTCACAATTTGGGCGACGTGCGCTCCAGCAAGCGCCGGGTCTATGCCAACCAGTTGAACGGCATTGACGCGGAATGGTTGGAGCCCCATCAGGTCAAGGAATTCTGCCCCATCATCGACATTTCGCCGACCGCTCGCTATCCGGTCATGGGCGCCACCCTTCAGCGCCGCGGCGGCGTGGCCCGTCACGACGCGGTCGCTTGGGGCTTTGCCCGGGCCGCCGACTCCCGCGGGGTCGACATTATTCAGCAATGCGAGGTCACCGGAATCCTCCGGGAAGGGGACCAGGTCACCGGGGTGGAGACCACCCGTGGCACCATCAAGGCCAAAAAGGTCGGCGTGGTGGTGGCCGGCCATACCTCTCAGGTGGCTCAAATGGCGGGGCTGCGCCTGCCGGTGGAAAGCCATCCCCTGCAGGCCCTGGTTTCCGAGCCCATCAAGCCGATCCATCCTTGCGTGGTCATGTCCAACGCCGTGCATGTCTATGTGAGCCAATCCGATAAAGGCGAGCTGGTGATTGGCGCGGGCGTGGACGCCTTTGTGGGCTATGGTCAGCGGGGCAGTTTCCATATCATCGAAGGGCAGATGGGCGCCCTGCGGGAGCTTTTCCCCATCTTCAGCCGCCTGCGCATGATGCGGTCTTGGGGCGGGATCGTGGATACCTGCCCCGATGCCTCGGCCTTGGTTACCAAGACCCCGGTGCAGGGTCTTTACATCAATGCCGGCTGGGGCACCGGCGGTTTCAAGGCGACGCCGGGCTCGGGCTGGACCTTCGCCCACACCATCGCCCATGACGAGCCCCATCCCATCAATGCCCCGTTCAGTTTGCAGCGCTTCGTCAACGGATATCTGGTAGACGAGCACGGCGCCGCCGGTGTGGCCCACTAGCCGCCGGTACGGAAGGGAAAGCAATCCATGAAAGTCATTCACTGTCCCTATTGCGGCGCCCGCCCCGAACTGGAGTTTCGCTATGGCGGCGAAGCCCACATTGCCCGGCCCGAGGACCCCGAGGCCTTGACCGACGAGGAGTGGGCCGAGTTTTTGTTTTTCCGCAAAAACACCAAGGGCCTCTACCGGGAACGCTGGATGCATGCCGCGGGCTGCCGCCGTTGGTTCAACGCGGTGCGGGATACGGCGACCTACCAATTCGTGGCGGTTTACAAGGTGGGTGAAGCGCCGCCCGACCTTGGCAATGGGGAGGGCTGAACCGTGTCCCAATCCCATCGTCTGGCCCAAGGCGGCCGCATTGATCGCAACCAGCCGGTTCATTTCCGCTTCAACGGTGAACTCTTGGAAGGCTTCGCCGGGGATACCTTGGCGTCGGCCTTGCTGGCCAACAATCGCCATTTGGTGGCCCGCAGCTTCAAGTACCATCGGCCGCGGGGCATCGTGGGCGCCGGGGTGGAAGAGCCCAATGCCATGGTCCAGCTGGGCTTCGGCGCCAAGACCATCCCCAACCTGAAGGCCACGGAAATCGAGCTGCACGAGGGCTTGGAGGCGGAAAGCGTCAACTGCTGGCCCAGCGTCAACACGGACTTGCAGGCGGTCAACGGATTGCTTTCCAAGTTTTTCCCGGCCGGGTTCTATTATAAAACTTTCATGGCCTCTCCCGCTTTGTGGATGAAGGTTTTCGAGCCGATCATTCGCAAGGCGGCGGGCTGGGGCAAGGCGCCGACCGAAGCGGACCCGGATCATTACGATCACTGTCACGTGCACTGCGACGTCATGGTGGTGGGCGCCGGGCCGGCGGGGATCGCCGCGGCGCGGGCGGCGGCGGCCACGGGCGCGCGGGTCATCATCGCCGACGAGCAAGCGGAAATGGGCGGCAGCCTGCTGTCCCTGAAGCGCAGCGTCGATGGACTGGACGGGGCCGCTTGGGCCGCTCGGGAGCTCGAGGCCCTGCGCGCCAATCCGGAGGTGCGGGTGCTGCCCCGGACCACGGTCTTTGGCTAC
>JANQKX010000409.1 GCA_028280915.1 Kiloniellaceae bacterium | reverse complement strand
ACGGCAAGGAAGTGCCCGTCTCCCTGCTCTATGGCAAGGACACCCCCTTGGACGGCAGCGCGCCTCTGCTGCTGTACGGCTACGGCGCCTATGGCATGGCCATGCCGGCGTCCTTTTCCACCAATCGGTTGAGCCTGGTGGACCGGGGCTTTATCTACGCCATCGCCCATATTCGGGGCGGCACGGACCTGGGCTACAGCTGGTACCTGGACGGCAAGCTGGCGGCCAAGGAAAACACCTTTACCGATTTCATCGCCGCGGCCGAGGGCTTGATCGCTACCGGCTATACCCAGGCCGACCGCATCGTCGCCCAAGGGGGCAGCGCCGGCGGCATGCTCATGGGAGCCGTGGCCAACCTGCGCCCGGAGTTGTTCGCGGGTATCATCGCCCAGGTGCCCTTCGTGGACGTGCTGAACACCATGTGCGACAAGGAACTGCCGCTCACCCCGCCGGAATGGCCCGAATGGGGCAATCCCCTGGAAGACCGGGAGGCCTTCGAGCGCATCAAGGGCTATTCGCCCTATGACAACGTGGCGGCCAAGGCCTATCCGGCCATCCTGGCGACCGCCGGGTTGACCGACCCGCGGGTGACTTATTGGGAGCCGGCCAAGTGGGTCGCCAAGCTGCGCGCGGTGAAGGCGGGGGACAGCCTCTTGCTGCTGAAGACCAACATGACCGCCGGCCACGCCGGGGCCGCCGGACGCTTCGACATTCTGGACGAGGTGGCCCTCAACTATGCCTTCGCCTTCATGGTGGTGGGCCTGTCGGAAAGCGATGGCCCGTAAAGGCCGCGGGGGTAGGACCGCTTGGCTCCTGGTCGTCTGTTGCGGCCTGGGATGGACATCGGTTGCTGCTGCCTTCGATCCCGATGACCTGGCCCGGCTACGCGAAACCGGGGACTGTCCCGGCTGCGACCTGGCCCGGGCCGATCTGACCCGCATGGACTTGGAAGGGGCCAATCTCGCCGGCGCGGCGCTGGGCCGGGCCAACTTAAGGGAAACCCGCTTGGGCGGCGCTGATTTGTCGGGCGCGGATTTGGCGGCGGCCAACTTCACCCGCAGCCGGCTCTCGGGAGCCAATCTTCAAGGGGCCGACCTTAGCAAGGGCTTTTTTGTCGAGGCCGACCTGTGGCGGGCGGATCTGAGTGGCGCGCAGGTCCAAGGCGCCTTTTTCGGCCAGGCCCACGGCTTGCAGCAAGGTCAAGTGGACCGGGCCTGCGGCGATGACAGCACCGAGCTGCCCCCCGGCCTGGTGGTGCGCTACTGTTGAGCGGCGCGGTTGTCAGGACTTTTCCGCGTCCTTCTTCAGGTACTTCATCATGAGTTTGCGCGAGCGGGAGCGGTATTCCCGGCGGTAGAGGACGTAGACCACCCAGGTACTGGCGATGATGAAGAGGGCGGGGTGGAGGAACCAGGCGAGCGCCGCCTGGCCGAAAAAATACGCCCGCAAGCCGTTGTTGAAATGGCGGGCGCCCAAGTTGCTCACCTCGGCGGCGCAGCGGGCGGTCTCGAAGGCGCTGGGGTCGTTTTCCCAGTCATTGGGCACCGCGCCCACCAGCACCGAGCAGTAATTGAAGATCCGGAACGACCAGGCGAATTTGAAAAAAGCATAAATAAAAATAACGAGTAGCAGCAAAACCTTCAGCTCCCAGGCGAGCAGGGTGGGCTTTTCCACAAAAGGTACCGCGGCGAAAATGGAGATGGCCTTTTCCGTGGCCCCCAGCAAGGCGAAGAGGCCGCCGATCAGCAGCAAGGTGGTGGAGGCGAAGAAGGTCGCGCCGTTGGTCAGATTGGTCATGATCTGGGTGTCGACGATGCGGTTGGGGCGCTTGACCATCTCCTCCATCCAATGCAGGCGGCGCTGCTGCATCAGATGGGTCATGCTGTTTTTGCCGAAGCGGCTGTCGTCGGCGAAGTAGGCATAGCCGGCCCAGCAGAGCAAGAACCAGGGGACAGCCGCGTAATCGAGCAGGCTGAAATCGAGCAGGGGTTGGACGGCGTCGGTCATGGTTTTTTGGGCAGGGCAGTTTACTCGGATGCAATGGGTTCCCGTGGCCGCTCCGGCGATGGTGACCCAGCGGAGAGGCCTTCCGCCGCCAGGGCCAGGGCGGCTTGTTTTTCGGCGCCCCGGTAGTCCACCTTGCCGCTGGCCAGCAGGGGGACGTCCTGGCCGGGCAGGATCACCCGGGGCACGGCCAGCTCGCTGAGGCGGCTTTCCCGGCAATGGGCCGCCAGCTGGTCGCGGGGCGCCGGATCGGCGGAAATCAGCAAGATTATCTGCTCGCCCTTCTTGGCATCGGGCAGGGCCACGGCGGCCACCTGGGCGTCGGGCCAGACGGCCTTGGCCAGCTGCTCCACCACGGAGAGGGAAACCATCTCGCCGGCGATCTTGGCGAAACGCTTGGCCCGGCCCTGGATGGTTACGAAGCCGTCCTCGTCCAGGCTCACCACGTCGCCGGTGTCGTACCAGCCCTCCGGCGGGGCATCCAGGACCCCCGGCTTCTCCAGATGGTAATAGCCCAGCATGACGTTGGGGCCCTTGACCCAGAGCCGGCCGCCGTCGCTGACCCCTTCCAGGGCCTCGATGCGATACGTGATGCCGGGCAGGAAGCGCCCCACGGTGCCGATCTTGCACTGCATGGGCGTGTTGCTGGAGAGCACCGGGCTGGTTTCCGTGGCGCCGTAACCTTCCAGGATGCGCAGGCCGAAGCGTTCCGCCCACTGCCGGTGGGTGTCCGCGGTGACCTTCTCCGCCCCGGCAAAGACATAGCGCAGGGAATAAAAGTCATAGGCATTGGCGCTGTCGCCGTAGCGCTTCAAAAAGCTGTTGGTGCCGAACAGGATGGTGGCGTTGCAGTCGTACACCAGCTCCGGGATGATGCGGTAGTGCAGGGGGGAGGGGTAGAGAAAGGTCCTGACTCCCGACAGCAAGGGCAGCAGCAAGCCGGCCGTGAGCCCGAAGGAATGGAACACCGGCAGGGGATTGAACACCGTGTCGGTGGGATTGAAGTCGATGCGCGCGCCCAGTTGATAGGCATTGGCGAGAATGTTCTGGTGGGAGAGGACCACCGCCTTGGGGCTGCGTTCCGACCCGGAGGTGAAGAGGATCACCGCCGGATGGTCGGGGGTGATGTCGTCGGCCATCATCCGCCCCTTGTGCAGGCGCCCGGCCAGGGGCCGGGTGAGCAAGAGGCGTAGCTTGTCCCAGGTGCCCACCTCTTCGCGCAGATCTTCCAGATAAATGATCTCGCAATGCTCCTGCAAGGCGGCGAGCTCCGCCTGCAGCTTGGCCCGCTCGATGAACAGCCGGGAGGTGATGATGCGCGTGAGGCCCGCCGCCGTGCAGGCATCGATCATGGCGCGGGCGCCCGCGGCGTAATTCAGCATGGCCGGCACCCGGGCATGGGCCTGCAGGCCGAAAAACACCGCCGCCGTGGCGATGGCGTTGGGCAGCATGACGCCCAGCCGGTCGCCGGCCCGGCCGCCCTTGGCCAGGCGCCGCCCCAGCACCAAGCTGGCCGAGACCAGCCCGTCATAGCTCATGGGCCGGCGCTGCACGTCCTCGGCCACCTCGGCGCCGCCGCCATGGGCCGCGCGGGCGTCCAAGAGGGCCTGGAACAGTGTGCGGTGCCGGTCGCAGGTGTCGAAGATCATGCCGCACATGAGGTCATAAAGCTCTGCGGCCACGGCCTCCCGCCGGGCCCGGCCACGCAGCCCCGGCGGCGCCTTGACCCGCTGCGGCGGCAAGAGGGTGATGGTCACCTTGGGAAACCAGCGCAGCCGCAGCTTGCCGCGGAGGCGGGAGAAGGGCGTGAACTGAGGCCCGTCGATGCGCACGGGCAGGATATCCGCGTCCGCCTTGTCGGCGATGAGGCCCGGCCCCTCGTAGATTTTCATCAAGGCGCCCGTCAGGGTGATGCGCCCTTCGGGGAAGATCACGCAGCGCCGGCCGGCCTGCACTTCCCGGATCAGGGACTTGGTGGTCAAGGGGTTGGCCGGGTCCACGGGGAAGAATTCCACCAGGCTCAAAAACGGCCCCACCCACCATTTCTTCGCCATGTGGGTGTTGACCGCGAAGACCGGCTTTTCCTTCAGCACCGTGGCGAGCAGCAGCCCGTCCAGGAAGGAAACGTGATTGGCGATGATCACGCTGCGCGGGCCGCAGTTGGACCAGTTGTCCATGCCCCGCACCTCCAGCCCGTAGGCGAGTTTGAAGAGGCCCTGAAAAAAGCCCTTCACGATGGCGTCCGGCAGCAGCTTGCAGACGTAAAGGGCCACCACCAGATTGATCACGGCCACGGTCAAAAACACCTGGGGCACGCTGAAGCCGGCCTTTAGCATCCCAATGGTACCGATGGCCGAGACGACCATGAAAAGGGCGTTCATCACATTGTTGCCGGCGATCACCCGGGCCCGGTAGCGCACGTCGCTCAGCTTTTGCATCAGGGCATAGAGGGGCACGATGAAGATGCCGCCGCTGATGGCCAGGCCCAAGAGATCGATGACGATGCGCCAGTTGCCCGGCTGGGACAAAAAGGCCACCGCGCCGATCAGTTCCTCGCCGCTGCGTTCATAACCGCTGCTCGCCAGGTAAAGATCGAAGACGAAGACGCTGATGCCCAGCGCGCCCAGAGGCACGTATTTGGCGCTCAGCTCGCCTTTCAGCAGGCGGTTGCACAAGACCGAGCCGATGGCGATGCCGATGGAAAACAGGGTGAGGAAGAGGGTGACGATCTCCTCGTTGCCGAAGAGGATGTTTTTCACGAAGGCGGGGAACTGTGCCAGGAAGGTGGCGCCCACCAGCCAGAACCACGAGATGCCCAGAATGATCAGGAAGATCCGCCGGTCGCTGGCGGTGTAGCCGATCAGGCGGAAGGTCTCGGCCATGAAGTTGGGATTGATCCGCAAGCCGGGCTCGGCCGGCCCGGCCTTGGGGATGGCCAGGCTGGCGGCCCAGCCGAGCAGGGCGACGCTCATCAAGCTGGCGGTCACCGCCTCCACGCCGAAGGCGGTCAGGATCAACATGTTGCCGGCGATGAGGCCGATCAGAATGGCGAGAAAGGTCCCGGCCTCCACCAGACCGTTGCCGCCGATCAACTCCTCGGCTTTCAGATGGTCGGGCAGGATGGAATACTTCAGCGGGCCGAAAAAGGCCGATTGCACCCCCATGAGAAACAGAATGGCCAACAGGCCGTTGTGCCAATCGAAAAAGAAGCTGATGGAGGCGGCGGCCATGATGACCACCTCCCAAAGCTTGATGTAGCGGATCAGGCGGGATTTTTCGTACTTATCGGCCAACTGCCCAGCCAGAGCGGAAAACAGGAAGTAAGGAATGATAAAAAGGCCCGCGGCCACGGTGACCAGAATTTGCCCGGCCGCCGCGTCCGCCGTCTTGTAGATGATCAGGATCACCAGGGCGTTTTTGAAAAGGTTGTCGTTGAGGGCGCCGAGAAACTGGGTGACAAAAAGGGGCAGGAGCCGCCGGCTGGCCAAAAGTTGAAGCTGATTCTTGTGCGTGTGATCTTGCATCAAATAGCCGCCGAAAGTGTCAAGGACCGGCGCTCAGCAAAGCCCCAGGCGGCGGTCAGATCAAGCAAAATCAGGGCCGCTGGCCCCCTGGCGTTTTGTGGTTCGGAGAAACGGCGGCCGAGAAAAGTGTGGAATCTGTCGGATGGTGTGCAGGGGCGATCGCCAAACCCTTACGGAAAATACAGTCTTGACGGGTCAGCTTTGTGATTGCTAATCAAGAGGGGCTTGGTGTCTCGACGCCAAAGGCTGAGGCTTAATAGGGAACCCGGTGCGCCGTACCCATCAGGGAGCTAATCCGGGGCTGTACCCGCAACTGTGTGCGGTAGGGGGTGCTCATTTCACGCCACTGGGGGTCACCCTGGGAAGGCGAGCACATGGACCCCGACAACCGCGAGCCAGAAGACCTGCCAGGCATGTTGAAACCTTTTTATGGGGCGGGTGTCCCCAGGGAAGACGACCATGCCTTCGCAAGCCTTGCCGGCCGCGCGCCGTAGCGAATTCAACCTCACGACCGCCAGCACGCTCGATCATCTGATCTTCGTTTGCCTCGCCTGCGCGGGACTGTGGACCATCATCATCGCAACCTTCGCCGTCTAAGCACGCCTTAGGTTCATGATAAAATCAGTGTTGCTTTCGGCCGCCGGGCTCAGGCTCGGCTACCGGGACGTGTCCGTTGTCGACAACGTCTCCTTCCAACTCGCCCGCGGCGACGTGCTTGCGGTGGTTGGCCACAACGGCTCGGGGAAATCCACCCTGATCAAGACCCTCTTGGGCGCCTTGCCGACCCTGGCGGGTAACATGAGCTGGCCCGCCGGGCCGCCGCAGCGCATTGCCTACCTGGGTCAGCGCACGGAGTTCGATAGCCGTTTCCCCATCCGGGTCCGCGATCTGGCGGCCATGGGTGCCTGGTCCGGCTTGGGATTTCTCGGCCGGGTGGACGATGCTTGCCGATCCCGTATTGAGGCCGCCCTGACGCGCACGGGCACGGCCCAGATCGCCGATATGCCCCTGCACAAGCTGTCGGCGGGGCAACTGCAGCGGGCGCTTTTCGCTCGCACCATGGTTCAGGACGCCCCCTTGATTTTGTTGGACGAGCCCTTCACCGCCGTTGATCAGACCACCGAAGCGGCGCTGCTGGACTTGATCGACAGCTGGGCCGCCGAGGGCCGGGCCGTGATCCTGGTGCTGCACGACCTCTCCGCCGTATTGCAGCATTGCAATTCGGCTCTGCTGCTCGGGGACGGCCGCGCTCTTTTCGGAACGCCCAAGGAAACGCTGGCGCCGCGCAACCTGCTCGACATGGGGTATATGTCACGCGGACAGGCGGCCTGGATCGAGGGCATGTACACACAAGAGGAGGCCGGCCGTGTTTGAGTGGCTCGACTACGCCTTCATGATCCGGGCCCTGACCGCGACCACGGTCTTGAGTTTTTCCGTCGCGCCGGTAGGCGCTTTCCTGGTGCTCCGACGTCTCTCCCTCGCTGGCGAGGCCATGGCCCACGCCATCGTGCCCGGTATCGTCATCGCCTTCGTGGTTGCCGGGCTGTCGGTGGCTTCCATGATTGTCGGCGGCTTGACCGCCGGCATCGCGGTCGCGGCCCTGACCAGCCTACTGGCTCGCTTGACCATCATCCGCGAGGACGCGAGCCTGGCGTCGCTCTATTTGATCGCCCTGGCGCTGGGCATTTTCATCCTGTCGGCGGCGGGCTCGGCGGTGCCGCTGAAAAGCTTCCTTTTCGGCTCGATCCTGGGCATCGACGACGAGACCCTGATCCTGATCGGCGCCACGGCGACCATCACCTTGGTGAGCTTCGCCCTGATCCTCAGACCCCTGATCACCAACACCATTGACCCCGTGTTCCACGAAAGCCAATCCAAACGGCCCGGCCTGGTAACCCAGTGGTTCATGTTTTTGGTCGTGCTCAATCTCTTGGGCGCGTTCAAGGCCCTGGGCACCCTGATGGCGGTGGGCTTGATGATCCTGCCGGCCACCGCGGCACGCTATTGGGTTTCCACGATCACCAGCTACCTGATCGTGACCTTCGTCTTCGCGCTGCTGAGCTGCTGGATCGGGCTGATTGTCTCGTTTTACCTGCCGGACGTGCCATCGGGCCCAGCCATCGTGCTGGTGGCGGCGGTGTTTTTCATCGTCAGCCTGATTTTCGCGCCGCAAGGATTCCACGCCGGGCTTCGCCTCAATCCCTTTCGCCGGCGGCGCCTGCCCGAGACCCAATCGAACCTCAACAAAGGAGATAACGTCTATGAAGAAACTCATTAATGCCCTGTTGGTCGTGGGCCTGGCCCTGGTCGCCATGCCCGCGGCCGCGGAAGACAAGCTCAAAGTCGTTGCCAGCTTTTCCATCCTGGGCGACATGGTGCAACAGGTCACCGGGGACCTGGCCGAGGTGACCACCATCGTCGGCCCGGACGCGGATGCCCACATCTATACGCCCAACGCCAGCGACGCCAAGGCGGTGGCCAATGCGGACGTGATTTTTGTCAACGGCTTGGGCTTCGAGACCTGGTCGCAGACCTTGATCGAAACCTCAGGCACCGAAGGTAAGGTGTTCGTTGCGACCGAGGGCGTGATGCCCTTGAAAGTGGACGGCGAAATCGATCCCCACGCCTGGAACGCGCTCACCAACGGCATGACCTATGTGGCCAATATCGCCGATGGCATGGCCAGCGTCGATCCGGACAACGCGGCGACCTACCAGGCCAATGCCAAGGCTTACATTGAGCGGCTGACCGCGCTGGACAAACATGCAAAGGCCGAATTCGACAAACTACCGGCCGACCAGCGCACGGTGGTAACCGCCCACGACGCCTTTGGCTATCTGGCGGATGCTTATGGGCTTACCTTCCTGGCCCCGATTGGCATCGATACCGAGGCGGAACCCTCGGCCAAGGAGCTGGCGGACCTGATCGACCATCTGAAGGAAGCCGGCGCTGGTGCGCTTTTTGTCGAAAACATCACCAGCTCGGCATTGATCGAGCAGATCGAACGGGAAACCGGTATCAAGATCGGCGGCCGGCTTTATTCCGACGCGCTTTCCGAGCGGGGCGGCCCGGCCACCAGCTACGAGAAAATGTTCGAGCATAATCTGAGCGTGCTTACCCAAGCCCTTAGCACTCAGTCTTGATTTGACCTCCCTTCAACAAAAACCCCCGGTGTTCCCGCCGGGGGTTTTTTGATTGGCTTCGTTTACGATCAGGAAGCGGCGGCCCGCGGACCCTCTGGGGAGGTCCCGTCGTCGGCGCGCGCTATGGCAGGTTGTCGCCCGACACTCTAATCGTACCGGTGGCCTCAACGTGCGTTTTACGCTAAACGGATCGGTTTTCAGCGCCCGGGTGCTGATCGTAGCGTTTATGCCTGCCTTTGCACCATGTCGCCATTTAGGGGTGCGGGCGGCTTAATCGTCGATTGCCGCAACCCACTTTGAGTGTTCAGCCGCGGCACCCCGCAACTACCAGGCCGGCACGGCCATCTTCTGCACCAATACAAGAATATGAAAGAAAAGTGTAGGAGGTAAGACTTAAGTCCTAGAAAAAACCGCAGTTTTTTTTGAATAACTGGTTGGCGGGTTAACCAATCCTACATGGGAAAAGATTAAATTCTCAAAAGTTGCACTTCATAGTCGGGATGGCTGTCGCCTTACGGGCTGGTACGGCCGCTTGACTTACATTTTTGCGATCAAGGAGAGAGAAATGTCGAAAGGTTCCTTTGGAAAGCTGATGATCGGCTTGGCTGCCAGTTCTTTTATTGCCGGTTCGGTTTTGGCCAGCGCCGATCATGTGGCGCCCATGGAGGAGTTGGCCAACAGCATGGTGTCCGACTGGGTGGCCGATGACGTGGTGATCCAGGCGATCAAGGCGCAGAACGCCAAGAACAGCGGCCTGACCCAGGCCGATATTGATGCCTTGGACAAAAAATGGCGCGCCGAGACCGGTTCCGCCACCCAGCCCATGATTGACGAGGTGCTGAGCAACGAGCTGTCCGGCTACCTGAAAGACAAGGCCGAGGAGACCGGCGGTTTGGTGACCGAGGTTTTTATCATGGATAACAAAGGCCTGAACGTGGGCCAGAGCGACGTGACCTCCGACTATTGGCAGGGTGACGAAGCCAAATGGCAAAAGACCTATCTCAAGGGCCCGGACGCGGTTTTTGTCGATGAAGTGGAAATGGACGAATCGACCCAGACCTTCCAGTCCCAGCTCAGCATGGCCATCACCGACCCGGCCAGCGGCCAGGTGATCGGCGCCATTACCGTGGGCGTCAACGTGGACGCCTTGATGTAAGATTGGGATGTAAAGCATGGCCGGAAAGGCCAAGGGAAAAACCGTGTGATCCGGCCGGCCCAAGGCCGGCCGGAACGCCATGCAAAGCGATGTTTTAGCCGGTCGATTCAGTCGCGCGACCATTTGGGGACTCGAGGGAAAAACATGGAAGAAGCGAAGACCAACATTCATGATAACCTGGCCAAGGGCGATCATGCCGAATCTGACTCCGCCGGATCTGATAGTGCCGCGGCCGAGGCCGGTAAAAAGCGCCGCTTTGGCCTGTCCATCACCCACAAAGTGCAGTTGGCTTCTGCCGCGACCGTCGTGGTCGGGTTTTTGGCCGTTGCCTTCCTTACCATTTCGGCGTCGCAAAACGCCCTGATCGAATCGGCCGAGAAGGGATTTGAATCCAATACCAAGCTGCTGGCCGAAAACGTGTCCGGCGGCCTGAAATGGAACAAACCCATGGTGGTTGAAAAGGCCTATGGGGAATTTGTGGCCCAGGAAGGCAGCGATGTGGTGCAATTGGCCACCTTCAACGCCGCCGGCGAACTGGTCACCGCCTACCAATCCCCGGCCCGCTCCGAAGCTCAAGCCTCTGGCGACGCCCCTGCCTTGGATCTGGAACAGGTCTATCAGGCCAGCATCGCCAGCGACGCGCCTCACGGTTTTGTAGAAGAGATCAGCGGAAACGTGATGATCATGGCCGTCGCGGCCGGCCAAGACAAAGACGGCGCGCGCATCGGCACCTTGGTGATCGCTTGGGACTTGAGTTCCATCAACGCGGCCGTCATGGCCGCGCTGGGCCAGAACGCCCTGGCCGCCGGTATCGCCACCATTGCCCTTGTTCTCATCACCGGTTTCATGGTCTCCCGTCTGGTGGGGCGGCCGCTGACCATGATGATCAAGGCCATGCGCAACCTGGCGCAGGGGGATACGCAAACCGAGATTCCCGCCCTGGACCGCCATGACGGCGTGGGTGAAATGGCCCGGGCCATTCTGGTCTTCAAGGAAAACGCCATCGAACTGGACCGGGTGACCCAAGAGCAGGCCATTAAGGACCAGGAGGCTCAGGAAGAGCGCCAGCGCCTGATCCAAGAACTGGCCGACGGCTTCGAATCCACCGTCAAACAGATCGTGGACGGGGTGGCCCAGGCGGCGCAAAACCTGGAAAAGAGCGCCGAATCCATGACCCAGTCGGCGGACGCCACCAACCAACAGTCGGACCAGGCTTCCCGCGGCGTCACAGTGGCGTCGGAGAACGTGGGCACGGTGGCCTCGGCCTCGGAGGAGCTGACCGCTTCCATCGGCGAGATCATTCGCCAGGTGGCGCAGGCCAACGAGATCGTGGAGCAGGTGTCCGACCGGGCCACCGCCACCGACAGGGAGGTCGCCACCCTGGCCCAGGCCGCCTCCAAAATCGGCTCCATCATTAGTCTGATTTCGGAAATCGCCGAGCAGACCAATCTCCTGGCGCTGAACGCCACCATCGAGGCGGCGCGCGCCGGCGAGGCCGGCAAGGGTTTTGCCGTGGTGGCCTCGGAGGTCAAGACCCTGGCCAATCAAACCGCCAAGGCCACCGACGAGATCGCCGAACATGTGAACGCGATCCAAAGCGCCACCGACGACGCGGTGAAAGGCATCGGCCTGATCCGGGATTCCATCGGCTCGGTAAGCGAGGTGAGTTCGACGATCTCCACCGCCATGGACGAGCAGGGCGCCGCGACCCGGGAAATCGCCAAAAACGTGGCCGAGGCCAGCAGCGGCACCCAGGAAGTCATGCAGGCCATCGGATTGGTGAGCGAATCGGCGGGGCGGGGTGGCCAGTCGGCCAGTGAGGTGCTGAATTCCGCCCGCGACCTGACCAGCCAGTCCCTGTCGCTGAGCACGGAGGTGGAGGAATTCCTAAGGCGCGTCCGGGCCGCTTAGGTTCCTGCCGAACGAATACCTTCATCCGGTTTTTGAACCACGCCAGGCACAGGCAGGCCTGGCGTGGTTTTTTTGTCGGGGGACTGCCTTTCGCCTGCCTTTGCTGCCGGCGCCGGGGTTGGCCATTATGACCTGACAATGACAGCGATTGCCGTTAGCATTCGTTTGTCCAACAAAGTTACGTCCGCGTCGCACGGCGGCCCGCAAAATGGTTCGGGAACAGGCGGTCAGGGAGAAATGGCCAAATTGCGCTGGCCAGGGAGAGGTGAATGTCCGAGCAAATCGTGGGTCAAGAGGCGGCGGCGCCGCCGCGCCATAATCCGTCCCTCGCGGATTATTACAACGCCAGTCAACTGCGCTTCGACAGCTGGAATCGCCTGAAAAACTGTACCTTGTCACTGCGCCGGGACGCGGAGCAGGGCCGCCCCTGCGACGATTTGCATCAGCAGGCCGCCGACTTGATCGAACTGATCGCCCCCATCGAGAGTTACTGGGCCTTTCCCGGCCGGCGCAACTTCGACCGTTTGGGCCGCCTGCTGCAAGGGGGCGATTATGCCGCGGTTTCCAGCCTGACCGAGCGGATCGTGCGCGCCATGATGAGCGGCTCCTACCGCCGGCGTCATATCGATCTGGGCCTGGAGGACGGGGTCGATGAAAACGACGACAAGGAAGAAGAAACCAGCATCGACGAGTTCGCCCATCAGCGGCCCTATTTCGAGATGCTGGTGGTCGACAACATGTCGCCCCACCAGGAGAGCATGCTGCGGGCCAGCCTGCACCGCATGCGCCGGGACGAGGACAGCTTTATCTACGAGCCCATCGTGGTGCCCTCCTTCGAGGACGCGCTGATCGCGGTCCTGTTCAATCACAACATTCAAGGCGTGGTGGTGCGCTACGGTTTTCCTTTTGCGTCCCGTCATAAGCTGCAGATACTACAAGATCTTTTGGGCAGTGTCGGCGATTTGTCGGCGGACCGGGACGGGGCGGTGAACCGGGGTGTCATGCTGGCCCGCTGCCTGGGCAAACTGCGACCCGAATTGGATGTTTACCTGGTCACCGACCAATCCGTGGAGGAGTTGGCTGGTCAGGTGCCCGGCAATTGCCGGCGGATCTTTTATAACCAGGAAGACTATTTCGAGCTTCACTTGAACGTGCTGCGCGGGGACGAGGCCCGCTTCGACACGCCCTTTTTCACCGCGCTCAAGAAGTACTCCAAGAAACCCACGGGCGTGTTTCACGCTCTGCCCATTTCCCGTGCCAAGTCCATCACCAAGTCCCACTGGATTCAGGACATGGGTGAGTTCTATGGCATGAACATCTTTTTGGCCGAAACCTCGGCCACCTCGGGCGGCCTGGATTCCCTGCTGGCGCCCCAAGGCCCGCTGAAAAAGGCCCAAGAGCTGGCGGCCCGGGCCTTCGGCGCCCGCCACTCCTTCTTCGTGACCAACGGCACCTCCACCGGCAACAAGATCGTGGTGCAGGCGGTCACCCGGCCCGGGGATATCGTGCTGATCGACCGGGACTGCCACAAGTCCCATCACTATGGCCTGGTGCTGGCCGGGGCCCATGTGATCTATCTGGATTCCTATCCCCTGCCGGAGTTTTCCATCTACGGCGCCGTGCCCCTCAGGGAGATCAAGCGCCAGCTCCTGGGCCTGAAAAAGGCCGGCAAGCTGGACCGGGTGCGCCTCCTGCTGCTCACCAACTGCACCTTCGACGGCATCGTCTATAACGTGGAGCGGGTGATGGAGGAGTGCCTGGCCATCAAGCCGGACCTGATCTTCCTTTGGGACGAGGCCTGGTTCGGCTTCGCCGGCCTGGCGCCCACCTATCGGCACCGCACGGCCATGCATTCCGCTTCCATGCTGCGGGAACGCTACAAGGACCCGGCTTATCGCCAGAAGTATCGCGCCAAGATGGCCGACGTGGATTGGGACGATCACGAGGCCCTGCTCAAGCGCCACATCTATCCCGATCCCGATCAGGTGCGGGTGCGGGTCTATGCCACCCATTCCACCCACAAGACCCTGACCTCCCTGCGCCAGGGCTCCATGATCCACGTGCACGACCAGGACTATAAGGCCAAGGTGGAGGAGCCCTTCCACGAAGCCTATATGACCCACACCTCCACCTCGCCCAACTATCAGATCCTGGCCTCCCTGGACGTGGGCCGGCGCCAAGCGGAGCTGGAAGGCTTCGAGCTGGTGCAAAAGCAGGTGGAAATGGCCATGGTTCTGCGGGAAACCCTGATCACCCATCCCTTGCTCAAGAAGTACTTTCAGGTGCTGACCGTGGGGCATATGATCCCGCCGGACTACCGGCAATCGGGGATCGAATCCTATTTCGACCCGGAGCACGGCTGGAACGATATCTGGGAGGCCTGGGCCGGCGACGAATTCTGCCTGGACGCCACCCGGGTGACCCTGGCGGTGGGGCATACCGGGCTGGACGGGGATTCCTTCAAGAACCAGGTGCTCATGGACCGCTACGGCATCCAGATCAAC
>JANQKX010000408.1 GCA_028280915.1 Kiloniellaceae bacterium | reverse complement strand
TGAACAGTCGTACAATAACGAAATTTAACCGGCTTGTCACGAAAAAAATAAACCATTGCGTGGATTCTTCAGAAAACATCTACCAATACCCAAGGTGCTGAGCCCTTGATCTGGCGATCTGTTGTTTGCTGTATTACAATCACACCGTCGCCAACCCTGTTCGGACCCGCCTTTCCATGCCCGCTCTCGACCTGCTGCTGCCCTTTGCCATTGCCTCTGTGTTGTTCGCCATCATGCCCGGCCCGGCGCTGCTCTACACCGCCGCGCAAACCATGGCCCACGGCAAAAAGGGCGGCCTGCTCGCCGTGCTCGGCATCCATGTGGGCGGGCTGGCGCACGTGATCGCCGCCGCGGCCGGCCTATCGGCGGTCTTTAAGCTGGTTCCCGAGGCCTATGTCGTGGTGAAGGTCCTGGGCGCCCTCTATCTGGTTTGGATGGGGATCGGGCTGATCCGCCAGAAGGTCGCGAATACCCCCGCGGACATGACCGGCGTGCCCGTCGCCAGATCGGCCAAGCGGGCTTTCTTTCAGAGCGTGACGGTGGAGGTGCTGAACCCCAAAACGGCGCTGTTTTTTCTCGCCTTCCTGCCCCAGTTCGTGGACCCGGCCGCCACCTTTCCCATTTGGCTGCAACTCTTGATTCTAGGCTTTGTGGTCAATCTGGCTTTTTCCAGCGCGGACCTGTTCACCGTTTTTGTCACCTCGGCGGTCATGAGGACCCTGCGGCAAAGTCAGCGGGCGCAACGCGCCTTGCGCTACCTGGGCGGCTCCATCTTGGTCGGGCTGGGCGCCCACTTGGCCATTAGCCGAACCTGACCTGCCAGATTAAACCCGATCAAAAATGCCAGCGCTGCCAGGGGCCCGTGCGGCGCAGGTTTTGGCTGCGCATGACCAGGGCCTCCACGTCATAGCCGTTTTCCGCCAGCCAGGCCCAACTGGGGCCGGTCCAGGCGACAGAGGCAAAATCGATGCGGCCCGTGGCGTCAAAAAAAACCCCCTCGGCGGTCAACAGCCGGCGCTGCGACGAGTCTTCCTTGCCGTCTTTTCGGATCGCGATGCGGCCCTGGCTATTGATGACCCGATGCCAAGGCACATCCGTGCCCGCCGACAGGCTGGCCATGGCCCGCCCCACGATGCGCGCCGACCCCAGCTCCGCCACAAAGGCCACCTGGCCGTAGCTGGCCACCTGCCCCGCCGGGATCTGCCGGGTGATGTCATAGACCCGGTCGAAATGCTGCTGCATGGTAACGGGCTGCGGGGGCTCGGGCGCGTCGGCACCGGACGACGCCTTGCCGCGCGAGGACTGGCGCTTCCGACCGGTCAAGACGAGAGCACCATGGGCGCGGTGTCGTTTTGCTCCAGATAGGCGCGTAAGCGGTCCCGAAACAAAACCCCGTGGGACTGGGCCAAGCGGTCCGCCGCTTCCGCGTCTTGGGCGTCGATGGCCGCGATGATGGCCCCATGCTCGGCGACAATCTTGTCGATATGACCGGCCCGGCTATAGGCATCGTTGACCGGGTTGTAGGCAAAGGGAATACGCATCAAGCGCAAACCTTCATCCAGCAGCCGGCGATAACTCTCGTCGAAATAGGGGTTGCGGCAGGCGGCGGAGATGGTCAGGTGGAATTCCCGGTTGCGCGCCGTCATAGCCATGGCATCCCCTGAGGTCACCGCCGCCTCGAAGTCTTCTTGCGCCGCCCGAATCGCCGACAAGTCTGCTTCGCTGCGCCGTTGCGCCGCCAAGCGGGTCACCACCCGCTGAACCAGGTCAAAGGCTTCGAAAAAACGCGGGAAGTTCGCCACGTCCAAGGCAGCCACCTGGGCGCCCCGATTGGGCAGCATGGTGACCAAGCCGTCCGAGGCCAGCCGGATCAGGGCCTCGCGCACCGGCGTGCGGGACAGACCGAAGCGGGCCACTATGGCCGCCTCGTCCAGATCCACGCCGGGCGCCAGGGCCAAGGTCAGGATCTCGTCCCGCAAGCGCTCGTAAACGAAACTGGCGCCGGTGCCCTTGCCGCCCCTACCCCCTTTGCGGCCGTTGACGGGCAAGGCGGCGGCTTCCATCGATCCCTTTGCAGATCCCTGTGCCGAGCCCGTCATGGCGCGTTTTTGGGTCACGGGGCTTATCCCAAGTCGCCCAGATCAAACAGCATGCCGGCCGCGTCGAAGCCGCCATCCACGTTGATGGTATGGCCGGAAATATAGGCGCTTTCGTCTCCGGCCAGGAAAAGGGCCGCCGCGGCCACCTCTTCCGGCTTGGCATAGCGCTTGATCGGCAAATGGGCCTTCCAGGCGTCACGAGTTTCCTGGTTGTGCATCTTCAGCACCATGTTGGTGTCCACCGGGCCCGGCGCCACGGCGTTCACCGTGATGCCATGTTCGCCCAGTTCGGCCGCCATGATCTTCACCAGCATGTTCAGGCCGCCCTTGGCCACGCTATAGGCCCCCCGACCGGAGATCGCCCGCTGCCCGTTCACCGAGGAGAGCTGAATGATGCGGCCTTGGGCGCCTGCGGCGATCATGGCCTGAGCGGCCTGCTGGGCACAAAGGAAACTGCCCGTCAGGTTAATGTCCAGCACCCGCTGCCAATCCGCGACCGCCATTTTCAAAATGGGCCGCACCTGGGGAATGGCCGCGGAGTTGACCAAGATGTCCACTGGGCCGAAGGTCTCGGCGAAACTGGCGAACAGCGCCGCGACCTGGTCCGCGTCCGCCACGTCGCAAGCGCGGGCCTGGGCGACGCCCCCGTTGTCCCGGATGCCCGCCGCCACGGCCTCGGCACCTTCCAGATTTACGTCGGCCAGCAGCACCCGGGCCCCTTCGGCCGCGAAACGTTCGGCGATGGCCTGTCCGATGCCGCTGGCACCGCCGGTGATCAGCGCCGACTTTTGCTGCAGGCGATTATGGGACATCCGCTCGGGCATCAGGCCTCCCCGAAAGTAAAGCCGACCGCTTTCAGATCCCGCGCCAGGCTTTCCCCATCAGCTTCGCTCAGACCGGTCAAGGGGGGCCGCACCCGGCGCCAGGACGGGTCGTCGTTTTCCCGCGCCAGGACGGACTTCAAGCCGGGAACCATGGCATAGTTTTGCAGGGTGCGACGCACCTGGTTCACCTTGTCCTGCAGGGCATCCGCCCCTTCCCCGGCTTCGAAGGCCTGATACACCTGGCGCAGCATGGGCGCGTTCACGTTGGCTCCGGCCGTGATGGTCCCGGCCCCGCCGAGACGCAGCATATCCAGGAACAGCAGTTCGTTGCCCGGGAAAATGGCCATGGAGGGGAAGGCCTTGATATAGGCGGCGCAGCCCTCCGCGTCTCCGGAGGAATCCTTTAGGCCCTTGATCACGCCGGGATAGTCTTTCAGCAGGCGCTCGATGACCCCATGGGTGATCGGCACGGCCGATAGTTTGGGGAAGTGGTAAAAGTAAAGCTTCAAGTCCGCGCTGCCGACCCGCTCAATGATCTCGGCATAGCTGGCATAAAGACCGTCGTCCGAAATGCCCTTGTAATAAAACGGCGGCAGCACCAAGACGCTGCAGCCCGCCGCGGTGGCATGGGCGGTCAATGCCACGGAATCCGTCAAGGCGGCGCAGCCGCTGCCCACCATCAAGCGCGCGGGCATGATCCCCGCGGCCAGAACCGCATCCAGCAGCTCAATGCGCTCGCCGGCGGAAAAAGACGTCGCCTCGCTGGTGGTCCCCATGAAGGTCACCCCGTGACAGCCGTTCTTCAGCAGCCAACGGATGTGGGCAATGGAACGGTCCTTGTCGATCATGAGGTTGTCGTCCAACGCGGTCACGGCCGGCGACCAAACACCAAAGGCCTTGGCACCCTGGCTTTCAGTGGCACGAAGCGCGGCTTGGCTCATGGGTTTTTCTCCTTTTGTTGGGGCAGAAACTTAATTAGGGCGGAAACCGACTGTCCGACCTCCGCCGCGGTACGGGACCCGCTTCACCGCCCGGAGGGCACGGAAAACCATGGCGGTTTACAACGCCTCGCGCCCCTTTTCAAACCCCATAGTGGGCTTTGAGAAAGTTTTCCGTGTACTTGCCGCTGCGACGGTCGGTCAGGAGATCCTCGGCGGAACGGACCGCCGGATCGCCATAGCCGCCGGCGCCGGGAGTCTCCACCATGACGGTCTCCTCCGGCGTCACCGTCACGCCCGACGGTTTGTCGTCCAACCGGACCTCTTCCCCATCGGCCTGGCGCAGCAGGAAACGCCCGCTGGCCCCCGGCGTGCCGCCGAACAGACCCCAGGGCTGTTGGGAAAAGCGCTCGCCCGCGCCGTTGAACAAGCAGTCGTGACCCAGCGGACGGACCACCCGGCGCAGCCCCATGCCGCCACGATGCTGACCGGCGCCGCCGGAATCCGCCACCAGGGCGTACTCCTCCACCATCAAGGGATACTCCATCTCGATGGCCTCAACCGGCAGGTTCGAGGTGTTGGTGATGTGCACCTGCACCCCGTCCTTGCCGTCCTTGCCGGCCCGCCCGCCCATGCCCCCGCCCAGGGTTTCCAGGTAGACGTAGGCGCCGCCCCCGCGGGGGTCCACCCCGGCGAAAACCGCCGTGGTATTGGCGCCGTTGGCCGCCGCCACCACCCGATCGGGCAAGCACTGGGCCAGGGCGCCCAGAACCACGTCGACGATGCGTTGGCAGGTATGGGCCCGGGCCGCCACCGGGGCGGGGAAAGCCGCGTCCAGCAAGGTGCCCTTGGGCACCGTGAGTTCGGCCACGTTCAGTATGCCCTGGTTGTTGGGGATGTCCGGGTCCAAAAGGGCCTTCAGGCCATAACACACGCTGGCCAGGGTGGCATTTAGGGTGACGTTGATGTTGCCGGCTACCTGGGTGCTGGTACCGGTGAAATCAAAGTGTACCTTGTCGCCCTTAACCGTGACGGCCAGCTTGATGGGAATGGCGGCGGTGCCCAAGCCGTCGTCGTCCATCACATCCTCAAAGCTATAGCGGCCGTCGGGCAACTCGCCGATGGTCTGGCGCATGCGCCGCTCGGTGCGGGCCACGATCTGATCGAAGGCGGTGGTCACACGGGGCAGACCGTGCTCCGCCACCACCTCCAGCAAGCGCCGGCTGCCCAGCTTGCAGGCGGCGATCTGGGCGAAATAGTCGCCCCGGCGCTCCTCGGGCACCCGCACGTTCAACAGCAGCAGCTCAAACAACTCGTCTTGCAGCACGCCGCCCCGGAACAGGCGCACCACCGGAATGCGCAGACCCTCCTGATAGATCTCCGACATGCCCCCGGCCATGGAACCGGGCGCCATGCCACCCACGTCCGCGTGGTGCGCGATGTTGCACACAAAGGCGACCAGCTCGCCCTCGACAAACACCGGCGCCGCCACATTGATGTCGGGCAAGTGGGTACCGCCGGCCACGTGGGGATCGTTGGCGATAAAAAGATCGCCGGGGCTGATCTGATCGGGCGTGTACTTGGCCAGAAGCGACGCCATCAAACCGGACATGGAGGCGATGTGGATGGGCAAGGACTGCCCCGCCTGCGCGATCAAGCGGCCCGCCGCATCCATGATGGCGGTGGAATGATCGTTTCTTTCCTTGATGTTGGTGGAATAAGCCGACTTCATCAAGGCGACGAAGGATTCATCGGCAATGGACAGCAAGGCGTTGGAGAGAATTTCCAAGTCGATGGCATCGAGCGCCGTTTGGTCTTGTTCCGTCATCTGTCGTGCTCTTTCTGCATGGATATTGCGGAAGGTTTTCTTCCCTCCCAGGTTTAAACCGTCCCCTCTATGGAAATCAGTAGGTTCCCCGCGTGATCCACATGCGCCCGGTCGCCGGGATAAATGGGGGTCGTGGTGTCCAGCTGTTCAACGATGGCCGGGCCGAAGAAAGTGAAGCCCGGCGGCAAATCGCCGCGCGCGTAAACCGGTGTATCCACCGCCCCGTCCACGGAAAAGTGGACCGGGCGCCGGGCAACGGGATGGGGCTCGGCCGTGGCGCCGCCATGTCCCGTCGCCTCCGCGGCGCGGTAAAGCCGCCCCCGGGCGTTCAATCGGCAGTTCACCACCTCGATGGGATCGTCCGGATTGAAGTAACCATAGGCCTGCTCATGGGCCTGGAAAAATCGATCCTTGATCTCGTCGATGCTGGGTAGGGACACCTTCGCACCCCCGTCTCCCTCGGCCATCTCCACCGCGAGCTCGAAATTCTGCCCCACGTAACGCAGGTCCAGGCGCAAGGCCAGGCGCCGCCCCTCGATTGGCAGGGACTCGCCCTCGAACCAATCGCTTGCGCGGAGCAAAAGCGCGGCCACGCTTTCACTCAAGCCGGCCATTTCCTCGGGCACCAGCGGCCGCCGCTGGCTGGCCACGAAGTCTTCCAAGAGGTCCGATACGATCAAACCCTGGGCGCAGACGATCCCCGGCGCCGGCGGCACCAGGATCTCCCGGATGCCCAGGCTGGTGGCCACGTCCCGGGCGTGCAGGGGACCGGCCCCGCCGAAGGGCATGAGACAGTACTCGCGCGGATCATGTCCCCGTTCCACGGAAATGGTGCGGATGGCGCGCACCATGTTGGCGACCATGATCCCCAGCATGCCCTGGGCGGTGCGGATCTCGTCATAACCCAGCCGCTCGCAGGTCGCCGCGAAGGCCTGCCGGGACAGATCCGCGTCCAAGGTCATGGAGCCGTCCACCAGCTTGGGCGACAGGCGCCCGAGCAGCAGGTTGGCGTCCGAGACGGTAGGCTGGTCGCCGCCGCGGCCGTAACACGCCGGCCCGGGCACGGCGCCGGCGGAGATCGGCCCCACCTTCATCAGTCCGTCCCGGTCGAACCAGGCGATGGAGCCGCCCCCCGCGCCGATGGTGTGAATGTCGATCATGGGCAGGCGGATGGGGAAATCGGCCACCCGCCGCTCGAAGGACACGGCCGCCTGGAAATCCCGGATCAGGGCCACGTCGGCGCTGGTGCCGCCCACGTCCAAGGTGATCACGTTGTGCTGGCCGGCCGACTTGGCCACGTGCAGGGCGCCCACCACCCCGGCCGCCGGTCCCGACAGGGCGGTACGCACGGGCACCTGGGCGGCCCGCTCCGGCGACATGAGGCCGCCGCTGGACTGGTTGATCCCCAAGGTGGCCCGGGGCAGCTTTTCCATCAGCCCCTGCTCCAAGCGGCGCAGATACTGACCCACCGCGGGCTGCAGGTAAGCATTGATCACCGTGGTGGTGAAGCGCTCGTATTCGCGGAATTCCGGCTGCACCTGGCTGGAAAGGGAAATCTGCACCTGGGGCAGGGCCGCGCGAACCCGTTCGGCCACCGCTTCCTCATGGGACGGGTTGAGGAAGGAAAACAAAAAGCAAATGGCGCAGGCCTCCACCTCCGAACGGCGCAGATCCTCGATCAGGCGGTCCACTTCCTCTGGATCGACGGGCCGGTACACGCTGCCGTCTGCGGCGATGCGCTCGTTCAGCTCCAGGCGCCGTTCCCGGGGCACCAAAGGCGGTGGAAAGTCCTTTTGCAAATCGTACATATGGGGCCGGGTTTGCCGGCCGATTTCCAACAGGTCGCGGAAGCCCTTGGTGGTGATCAAGGCCAGCTTGGCGCCCCGGCGCTGGATCAGGGCATTGGTGGCCACCGTGGTGCCATGGGAGAAGCGGGCCACCTGGCCCAGATCGATCCCGGCCTGATCGGACAGGGCCAAGAGGCCCTCTTGGATGGCCCGGCCCGGATCATCGGGGGTCGAAGGGCGTTTCGCCAGATGGACGGTGCCCGCGTCCTCGTCGACGGCAAAAAAGTCCGTGAACGTGCCGCCCACGTCCACGCCAATGGTCCAGGCCATGTCTCCTCCAGCTTCGATAAGAGGTCATCAGTATGTGTATACATAGTGTATTTTTGAAAAATACGTCAAGCAAAATCACGGCGGCGCGCCGCCTTTTTTATCCGTTCGCAAGA
The DNA here is from genome assembly GCA_028280915.1 of Kiloniellaceae bacterium. Classification (GTDB taxonomy): domain Bacteria; phylum Pseudomonadota; class Alphaproteobacteria; order Kiloniellales; family Kiloniellaceae; genus JANQKX01. The sequence goes on along the minus strand of JANQKX010000408.1, from coordinate 9,377 downwards.
GGTCCCTCGGTAGTCCTAGCCGCCCTACGCGGCTAAAACCCGACGCCGGGTCAGCCCCGGCCGATGTAGGGCATCTTGGTGGCCATGATGGTCATGAACTGGATGTTGGCATCCAAGGGCAGATTGGCCATCTGCACCACCGCCGCGCCGACCAGGGCCACGTCCATGCGCGGTTCCGGCTTGATGCTGCCGTCGGCTTGCGGCACCCCTTCAGCCATGCGCTCGGTCATGGGGGTGGCCGCGTTGCCGATGTCGATCTGGCCGCAGGCAATGTTGTGGGCCCGGCCGTCCAGTGAGGTGGATTTGGTCAGCCCCGTGATGGCGTGCTTGGTGGCCGTATAGGGCGCGGAAAAGGGCCGCGGCCGGTCGGCCGAGATGGAGCCGTTGTTGATGATCCGCCCGCCTTGCGGGTTCTGGCTCTTCATGACCCTGAAGGCCTCTCGGGTGCAATAAAAGGCGCCGCTCAGATTGACACCCACCACGGCCTGCCACTGCTCCGAGCTCAACTCGTCCATGGGCACGGCCGGCGTGCCGATACCGGCATTGTTGAACAGGACGTCAAGCCGCCCGAATACCTTGACGGTCTGGTCAAAAAGCGCGGCCACCGACTGGGGATCGGCCACGTCGCTGGGCACGGCCAAGGCTTGCTCGGGGCCCACCCCCGCCTCGGCAATGGCCGCCTGCAAGGGATCGAGCCGCCGCCCGGCCAGGGCCACGTTGTAGCCCGCCGCCAACAGGGCCAGGGCCGCTGCCTTGCCAACCCCCGTGCCCGCCCCGGTTACGATGGCCGTCTTTTGTTCACTCATTGCTCCGCCCTCTCTGTTGCAATCCCGTCGGCGGCCGCAGTCTAGGTCATTCTTCAGGTCAATAACAGAATCTTGGAAGAGGCCGGAATGTCCGAGGTGACCGCGTCACCGCACGTTCAGCACGGAGGTTTCGGCTCGGCCCATGACACCAAAGGCCACGCTGCCCACCAAAAACCGTTTCAGGCGGGATTTTCCCGAGTCGGAAACGGTGATGAGGGCATACTCCCGCCCGGCGTCGCAAATCTGCTCGATGGGATCGCCCACGCCCACCTTGGTTTCCAGCACCCCGATCCCCAGCTCCTTCAGCATCGCTTGGGCTCTTTCCAGAACGGCTTGGCCATGGGCCCGGGCCGCCTGGTCCCGCGCCACGGTAAAGAGGGTGATCGGCCGGTCGCAGTGATCGGCCAAGACGGCCGCGCGGCGCAAGGCATCCAAGGACTGCTCCGAGCCGTCGGTACACAGCAGATAGCCGCGGTTTTGCGTGATTTGCCGGGCCACCATGACGGAACAGGGCGACAGCATGGCGACTTTCTGCACCACGCCCGCGTCCCAGAAGGAACGGATCTCCCCCTGCCAGCGGCTCGGCGCGCCTAAGACCATAAGGTTATAGGGCCCCAACTCATACTGGTCTAAGATGCCGCTCACCACGTCAGGAGCGGTTTTCAGCTTGAGCACGATGGACTTGCCGCTGTCGTGCCGGTATTCCACCTTGTTGTCGCCCAGGGGATCGCCCCAGACGTCGTTATGAGTGTGGACCGAGTTCCAGTCTTCTTGCATGTGGCCGGCTTCGATCAGCATGTCCAAGCCCTGGCGCAGGTACTTGACGCCCGGCAGCTCCAGGCCCCAGTCCAGCATGTTCTCCCGCGCCACCCTGATCTGCAGGCCGCCGGTGCGCAGGCCCTGATCGGTCGGGCGCACATAGGCCAGGATAATGTCGCACTCGTCGGACCGGCCGATGTCGGCCGCGTAGCGCAGGCCCTCGTAGGACTCGTCGGTGCCGTTGATGCAAACCAGGATGCGAAAGCGCAGGCTGCGCCAACGGCGCAGTTCTTCGGCTTGATCATGGGGGGAAAGGCCGATCTCCATGGCGCTCACGCCCCCAAGAGCGGCCAGTAGATCGACGCGGCCAGGAGCATCACCACCACCGAGACCAGCACCATGCGCCAACCCACATTGAGGAAATCCGTGGTCTTCAAATAGCCCGAGGCATATACGATGGTGCAGGCCGGCGTGCCCACCACGGTCAGATAGGCAAAGGCCGAGGACACGGCGGTGATGAAACCGATGATGATGGGGCTTTCCTCGGCCACCACCGCCAACTTCAGGACGATGGGCCCGAGCACGGCAACCGCCGCGCCGTTGGACATGGTGTTGGTCACCCCCGTGGTCAGGGCCGACACAGAAACCCACAGGCCCAAGCCATGATCCATGCCGAGCGGCGCCAGCAGCTTCAGGAAGGATTCCGCGACCCAAAGGGCGGCGCCCGTCTCCTTCATCTGCACGCCAAGGGAAATGGCCGCCGCGTAGAGCAGCACCACGCCCCAGTTGACCCCGGAATTCAGGTCCTCCCACTTCACCAGGCCGGCGATCAAAAACGCCGAGGCGCCCAGGATGGCCACCGTGCCCATGCCGATGTCCACGGAAAAGAAAATCCAGGCGATCAAGATCAAGGTGAAGAACAGGATCGTGACCCAATGCCCGGGTTTCATGGGCCCGTCCTTGCGCACCTGGGCCCGCAGCCGGGCCACCGGCCGGGTCAGGTCCCGGTATTCCGGCTTGAAGGTGAACAACAGCACCAAGGTGACCAGGGGCAGCTGCAGCAGGAACATGGGATAGGCATAGGTCATCCAGGTCAGGTAATCGACCAGGAAGCGCTGGGTTTCCGGATTGGTGGGATCGAAAAAGAACTCCTTCCAATAGCCGATCATGATGGCGTTGCGCGCGCCGCCCGAAGGCGTGCCGATCCCCGCCACCGAACAGCCGTAGCAGATGGAAAACAGCAAAACGGCGGCCAGGCCGCGCACCTGCTTGGTGTCGCTCGAGGTCAGGGAGATCAAGGTGATGCCCACCGGCAGCATCATGGCCGCCACGGTGTGCTCGCCCACGAAGGACGCCATGATGCCCGAGACCACGGAGATTCCGAAACAGATGTTGGCGGTCTTGGTGCCGGTGACCCGCACGATCAGCCAGGCCAGGCGTTTGTCCAGCTTCTGCTTGACGATGGCCACCGCCAGCATCAAGGACCCCATAATAAAGAGCACGGAATCCGTCATCAGGCTCTTGGCCACCTTGGTGGAATCGATGCCCAGGAGCAGGATCTGCCCGACCACGATTAAAAGGGCCACCGTGGGCAAAGGCACCGGTTCGGTCACGAACAAAACGGTCGCCACCACGGACATGGCCAAGACGATCATGCCTTCCCGGCTCAAACCCTCGGGCAGGGGCAGGGTGAGCATGAAGGCGCCCAAGGCCATGGCGACGAAGAACCAGCGCTTTTCCCAAAAATAATAAAGATTGAACTGGGTATGGATGACCAGCATGCGCTGGTAGCCGCGCCGCCGGACCCGAACCAGCCAAGCCCCGGTTGGCGGGTGGGCGCGCAGGCTATCGTTGACCAAGCTGCTATTGGTTATCAGGCTCGTGTCAGCCAAGTTTGCCCCCATAGCTGACGGACCGTGATTAGATCCTTTCTTATTGTTTCATTTTAACGACCGCCAGCACAAGAGGCGATTGCAAGCGATACGGGGGGCAATCCAGCCCAAGACACATTTTTGCGGGAGTCGGCGGCATGAAAGTTGTTTTTATGGCGACCACCAAACCCCAACCGGGCGCTTTTGGGGCATAAACAAAAATTAACGGCCAAGAGCAACTATGCAGCGGAATGATTGCCTGATACAGTCGCCCCAACAAAAAGTCGGGCCCCTTCACGACAAGATGGTGATGACGACTCATGAACCGTGCGACGACCGGCCAACGCCCCCGCAATGGCTTTCTTCTCCAAAAGAGGCGGCATTCCCAACTTGGATCGTTTTGGGGCGCCCTGGGCTGCTTGTGCGCCCTTTTTCTTTTCAGCCCCGCCCAGATCAATCCGGCCAAGGTTAGTCCGGCCCAGGCGCAAGAATCCCTGGACGATTGCTGGTCCGTTTCCGACGACCGCCCCGCCCTGCGCCAGTGCCTGGAGGATCTGCAAATCAAGGCCCTGGAGGAAATGAACCGCAGCTACGATTCCGCCGCCGCCTTGCTGCAGGAAATCGACGCCATCACCGGGCAGAATTCCAACGGCGGGATCGGTTCGGCCCAGGCCTTGGAACTGTCGCAACGGGCCTTTGAACTTTTCCGGGACCTGGATTGCCAGGTGGAAAAGCTGCAAGCCGCCTCGGGCACGGGTGCCAACGACTTTTTTCTCAGCTGCTGGATCGACCGTACTCAAGACCGCACGGCCACCTTGCATTCCTTGGCCGGCAGCGCCAAGGGCGGCTCCCTGCCCGGCACCTCTTGGCGGGTCGAGGACATCGAGGGACAGGGCGTGCTCGCGGAGGTGGACTCCACCATTACCTTCGACGGGGATGACAAGGTCGCGGGCGAGGGCGGCTGCAACCGCTATTTCGGGCCGGTGCAAATCGAAGACAACAAAATCCGTTTCGAGAATCTGGCCAGCACGCAAATGGCCTGTCCCGAGGAGATCATGGCCCAGGAACAGCGCTTCCTGCAGGCGCTCAGCCGGGCCAACAGCTATTCCTTTGCCCTGGGTCTCTTGCTGATCATGGATGAAAGCGGCACCCCCATTCTGCGTTTCAGCCAGCTTACGCCCTAAAGCCCCCGCTGGACGCGGATCTCGTTTCGTGTCATGGAAGATGGGTTCTCCTCTAAGCGAGCAGGCCCATGGAAAAACAACGCTGTGAAGCGGCGGCGGTATACTTGGCGTCCCACCGGAATTCGGCGACACCCATCACTGAATTCGCACCGGACACCCGCCCCGGCTCCGAACCCGACGGCTACGCCGTTCAGGCCGCCCTTCATGCCCGTTTCGCCGCCCAGGCCCAAGGCCCGCGGGTCGGCTGGAAAATCGGTTGTACCACTCAAACCATGCAAGACATGCTGGGCATCGATCAGCCCGCCGCCGGCGGCATCTGTGCCAAGATGGTGCAGGACAGCCCGGGCCGCTTCGCCGGCCGCTCCCTGCTTAAACCGGGGGTCGAGTGTGAAATCGCCGTCGGCATGGGGGCAACACTTAGCCCTCAAGATTCCCCCTATGATCGGGACAGCGTGACGCCGGCGGTCCAGTGGCTCGCCCCGGCCATTGAATTGGTCGACAACCGCTATGCGGATTTTTCCCAAATGTCCGTGCCCAGCCTCATCGCCGACGACTTTTTTCAGGCCGGCGCCGTGATCGGCCCGCGCCGCACGGACTGGCGGGACCTGGACCTGCCGGCCTTGCGCGGCGAGATGTGGGTGGACGGCACCCTTGTTGGCAGCGGTATCGGCGCGGATGTCCTGGGCCACCCTTTGGATGCCCTCGCCTGGCTCGCCAACCATCTCTCCGCGCGCGGCGAAGCCTTGCGGGAAGGGGACATGGTGCTCTTGGGCAGCCTGGTGCAAACCGCTTGGATTTCCACCGGCGCCCAGGCCGAAATTCAGATCGAGGCGTTGGGTAAAGCAGCCCTGACGATCACCTAGGGCAAACGGCCTTTTTCGATCCTGCGCGAACGCCACCACACAACCCGCCCATGGAATACTAACCGAAGATGGCACCACCGCCCGAAACCACCGACCGCCCCCTGGCCGCCATCGTGCTGCTTGTCGCGGCCATGGCCGTCGTGCCGGGCATGGACGCCTGCGCCAAATACCTGTCGCGGGACTTTACCGTGTGGCAGGTCACCTGGGCACGCTACTTCTTCCACTTCGCGGCCATCCTGCCCTTGGTGGTCTGGCATCAGCGCCGCCGCGCCCAAGGCTTCCAGTGGCCGCAGAAGATGGGCTTGCAGCTGCTGCGCAGTGGCTTTTTGTTTGTCTCCACCCTGTTTTTTTTCGCCGCCCTGGCCCGCATGCCCATGGCCGACGCCCTGGCGCTGATTTTTGTTTCGCCTCTGATCATCACCGCCCTCTCGCCCTGGCTGCTGGGCGAGACCGTGGGCGCCCGGCGCTGGGGCGCGGTGATCGTCGGCTTCATGGGCACCTGCATCATCATCCGCCCCGATTTCAGCGGCGGCTGGGGCCTGTTCGATACGGGCACGGCCTTCGCCCTGGCCGCGGGCGCCTGTTATGCCCTTTATGTCCTGTTCACCCGCAAGCTGTCCGGCAGCGCGCCGCCCCTGATCACCCTGGCTTTCACCAGCATCACCGGCGCCGTTGCCATGAGCGTCGTCATGCCCTTCGTCTGGCAGCATCCCGATGTCCGGGCCTGGCTCGTGATGGTGCTCATGGGGGTGATCGGCGCCGTCGCGCACTTCATGGTCATTCTGGCCTACGAGCGGGCGCCGGCGTCCCTGCTCGCCCCCTTCGGCTTCAGCGAGATCGTCACGGCGACCCTCTTGGGCTTCGTGATCTTCGGCAACTTCCCCGCGCCCCTCACCTGGCTGGGCATCGCCATCGTGATCAGCTGCGGGATCTATATCTCCCTGCGGGAGGCCCGCAAGCGGCCCGCCCGCAAAACCGCCAAAGAGGGGCCGGCCCAACCCCTATAGGCCAAACCCTAGGCCCAGCCCCTATGAGCGGCTTTGTTTCGGCGCCCGGCGGGACCGGGCACCGTGCACGAACTGGCGCGTGGGTTCCATGGGCGCGTTGGGCGGGTTCGCGGTCAAATGGTCCAGACACTTACCCAGATCCGCCAAGAGCATATCGGCCATGTCCCGGCTGAAGCCCTCCCGGAGCACGAAGCGCAGCACGTGGATATGGTGCACGTCCGGCGGCATGGAATAGGCCGGCACCTGCCAACCGTGGAACCGCAACCGCTCCGACAGATCAAACACGCTGAAGGGGCTGGCGTCCTTCAGCCGCACGGCAAAAACCGGTATGGCGCTGCCATCGCTGAGCAGCTCAAAGGGGTCCATCTGGGCGATCTGCGACGACAGGTAAAGGGCATTGGTGCGCAGGTTTTCCATGATGCGCCGGTAACCGGCCCGCCCAAGGCGCAGGAAGTTGTAGTACTGGCCGACGATCTGATTGCCCGGGCGGGAAAAGTTCAAGGTGAAGGTGGGCATGTCGCCGCCCAGGTAATCCACGTGAAAGATCAGCTCTTCCGGCAGGTCTTCCTTGTCCCGCCAGACCACCCAGCCCACGCCGGGATAGACCAAACCGTATTTGTGGCCCGACACGTTGATGGATTTCACCAGGGGCAGCCGGAAGTCCCAGCGCAGCTCCGGCTGCAAAAAGGGCGCGACAAAACCGCCGCTGGCCGCGTCCACGTGTAGGGGCACGTTCCAGCCCGATTTGTCGTTGTGGGCCACCAGGGCATCGTGAACCGCCTCGATGGGTTCATATTCGCCGGTATAGGTGGTGCCCAGGATCGCCACCACGCCGATGGTGTTTTCGTCCACCCGTTCCAGCACCGCGTCGGGCTGGATCACGTAGTTGCCCTCGCTCACGGGCACATAGCGGGGCTCCACGTCCCAATAGCGGCAGAACTTTTCCCACACCACCTGCACATTGCTGCCCATGATCAGGTTGGGCCGGTCGGCGGCCAGGCCGGCGGCCCGGCGCCGCGCCCGCCATTTCCATTTAAAGGCCATGCCCGCCAGCATGACCGCCTCGCTGGAGCCGATGGCCGAGGACCCTACCGCGTTTTCCGAGCCGTTGAAGAGATTGGCGATGATGCGCACGCAGCGCTCCTCGATCATCGCCGTGTTGGGATACTCGTCCTTATCGATCAGATTTTTATCGAAGGTTTCCGCCATCAGGGCCTGGGCCTGGGGCTCCATCCAGGTGGTGACGAAGGTGGCCAGGTTGAGCCGGGCATTGCCGTCCAGCATGAGCTCGTCATGGATCAAACGGTAGGCGGACTCCGGCCGCATTTCACTGTCGCGCAGTTGAAACTTGGGAACCGATTCCACCACTTCCCGGCCGCCATAAGCCGGCGTTAGATCACTGTCATCCCGCAGGCCCGCCTCGGGGCTTATTTCTTTACCAGCCACATCATCCTCGCCGTCAATCTAGAGATTATGCCATTCGCGCTAGAGATTATGCCATTTGCGGAGGCCGAAATTGGGCCGGATGCCCGGCTCATTCAAGCCGCTTCCCACCGAACCCGCCCCTTCTCGAACTCAGGTGTCAACCTAACAGTTTGTTAATGTGTAGTTTAGGAAAAATAACTGGCAATTTGGTGACAAGCGCCCATGTACAGGCAAACTTGCATATAGTTTTGTCCTTTGTTATCATCAGGGCCACACGGCCGAAGGGGAGCTGACATGTTCAAACGACAGAATCTCTACGTACTGATCCTGGGCCTGGTCCTGATCTGGCCCGGCATCGCCGTTGCCGACCGGGCCGAAGACAAGCGGCTGGACGACCTGTCCCTCTCCTACGAGGTCTGGTTGGGCGGCCTGCACGTGTTCAGCTTCGACACCCAATTTGAACGTAACAAGAACAAATACGACATCCGCATGGATGCCAAAACCGACGGTTTCGTGGGCAAGGTCTATCCCTACCAAATGCAGGTCAGCGCCAGCGGACGGGATCGGGACTCGGACATCCAGCCCAAGAACTTCCGCATGGCCTATCAGGCCCCCGGCAAGGAGACCGACCGGGCCATGGTCTATCGCGGCGACAGCTGGAAACCCCGCAAGGGTGTCGAGAACAACCGCTTCGAACCCCCCAAATTCGCCACGGACGGCACCCTGGACCCGGCTAGCGCCGCTCTCGCCATTATCGAGGTGCTGGGCCAGCAGGACGGCTGCCAGGGGACCATTCAGGTCTTCGACGGCAAGCGTCGCTATGACCTCACCATGACCCCCCAGGGCGACAGCGAGCTGAACAAGAGCAAATACGGCATCTACGCCGGGCCGACCACCAAGTGTCAGATCAAATTCACCCGCGGCGACGGCTTCCCCAATGATAGCTCTTTCGGGGACCGCTTCCCCTCGGAGGTCACCGTGTGGCTCGCCCCGGTCCTGGACGGCCTGCCCGACATTCCCGTCCGTTTTCAGGCCAAAAGCCTGTTCGGCGCCGCCATCATCCACCTGGTGAAGGCCGAGGCGACCGGCACCACCACCGCCCAAGGGATGTAACGGACCTGGACGGAACGCATCTTGATGTAATGCATCTTGATGTAACGGATCTTGCCTCCGCGACTCCCCAGCTGGTAAAAACAGGGCCGTCTCACCTCTACCGGCACCGTCACTCCAAAGGGAGCCGGACCGGTAGGTCAGATCAGGCCTTGTTTACGGTGCTGGGGACCTCTATGAGCGTCGCTGCGATGTTCGATCCGACCCAACATGACCTGCGCGCCACCCCCCTGAGTGATGCCCTCGGGGCGGAAGTCTCGGGTCTGGATCTGCGCAAGCCTCTCGAAAAGGCCCACTTTCAGAACATTAAAGCGCTTCTGGCCCATCATCTGGTGCTGTTGTTTCGCGATCA
>JANQKX010000395.1 GCA_028280915.1 Kiloniellaceae bacterium | reverse complement strand
ACGGGCCCGACGGCCCACTTTATCCGGGTACCTGCCGGGGCCTGGATCCGGTGGAAAGCCAAGACCGTATCGCGGCGGGGGAAAGCTATGCCCTGCGCTTGCATGTGGAAAAGGCGGCCCGCCGGACGGGGCCCCTTGAATGGCATGATCGGGGCGCTGGACGGCAGGTGGCCACGCCGGGTCTTTTCGGCGATGTGGTGCTGGCTCGCAAGGACGTGGCGGCCAGCTATCACCTGGCGGTGGTGGTCGATGACGCGGATCAAGAGGTCACCCTGGTGACCCGGGGGCGGGACCTCTTTGCCGCCAGCCATTTGCACCGGCTGTTGCAGGCCTTGTTGGATCTGCCCGTTCCCCAATGGCATCACCATAATCTGATCAGGGACGAAGACGGCAAACGCCTGGCCAAGCGTCACGACGCCCTTGCGGTGCGCAGCCTGCGGGACCAGGGACTGACCCCCGCCCAGGTTCTCGCAAAGGCGGGCGTTGGTCCCGATCTTTCCCTCTGACGACTGGTCAGGCGTCCAATTGGTCGGCCAAATCCAGAAAATCCCGCGCAACGACATCGAAAGCGCCTTCGGGCTTGAGATCCGTGGTTTGACCTGGGCCGTGCTCGCTGGGGCGGACCACGAAGGCGGTTTTCAGACCGAGCGCTTGCGCCGCAACCAGGTCGCTATTGTGCGCGGCCGTCATCATGACTTGCTCTGGCTCAAGGCCCAGCAAGCGCACGGCGGTGAGATAGGCTTCCGGCTCGGGTTTATAGTGGCGGGCCACTTCCGCGCCCAGGATCGCGTCCCAGGGCAGGCCCGCCCGCTTGGCCATGTTGACCAGCAAGGCCAGATTGCCGTTGGACAGGGGCGCGATGATGTAGCGCTTTTTGAGCCGGGTCAGCCCAGCCACCGCGTCCGGCCAGGGATCCAGCCGGTGCCAGGCTCGGTTCAGATCCTCCGTCTCGGCCAGGGTGAGCCCGGTGATCCCCATTTGGGCCAAAACCCGATCCAGATTTTCCCGATGCAGCTGGTCCAGGTTGGCCCAGGGGCGGCGTTTGCGGCGCACCTCCTCCATGGCCGGCTGATAGGCCGCCCGCCAGGCATCGGCAAAGTCGGCCCAATCCACGCCGTTGATGTTTTTGCGCTCGCCCAGGGCCTGGCCCTGCGCGATGATCGAGCTGCGCCAGTCCACCACGGTGCCAAAAACGTCGAAAGTAAGGGCCTTGATACCGTCCGCCATGCCATCCGCTCCCAAGTCTTGCGGCGGCCAGGATAGAAGGATCGGCGTTAGTGGGAAATAGGCGGCGTGGTATTGGTGCTTTCCCAGGCTTGCTCGGACACCCAGTTCATGGCTTGGGTCAGCACCTCCATGCCCAGTTCCTGCGCCAAAATCTCCGTCATGCGGTCCATGGCCTCGTCAACCTGAGTGGCGTGGTGGTCCTCGCCGTGGGACCGAAGAAAGGTCACCACCGCGGCGCACTGCGCCATGGACAGGGCCGCAATGCGGGCATGATAGATTTTTTCGCTCACTGGGTCGCACCTGAAGCTGATATGGCCTTTGCGGCGGCTCCCCGATCCCGCCGCGTTCTTGTTTTCACGCAAAGCTAGGACCAACGGGGTTAACACTTGGTTAATCGGCTTGGCTGGCCAAGCCCGGCAAAATGCCACGGGAACAAGCCCTGAGGCCTTTCGTCCCCTCTTCGGGCGGTGTTAGTCTGAATGGATGGTCACTGGACCTCATCTACAAAAAACAAGGGACTCAACATGCTGCTGCAGATGATCGAAGATTGGATGATGCTTTGCGTGTGTGACTATGCCGCCCAGGTGCGCGGCAAGGGCTTTTCCGTGGCGGATCGGGACAAGTTCTTGAAACGCGGCATTTCCATCGCGCCCACCAGCCTGATGATCACGGCCTTTGGCGAGATCATCAAAAGCCCTTGGGGGCCGCGGGGCGAGATTCTGATGCGGCCCGATCCCAAAACCGAAACCCACGTGCCGGCCTTTCACGAAGAGATGACCGAAGAGCGCTTCGTGCTGGCGGACTTGACCGAGATGGATGGCGCCCCATGGGCCGGCTGCCCGCGAACCTGGTTGGCGAACGGCTTGAAGGCCCTGGCCGAGGAAGCGGGCTTGCAGGTGCTGGGCGCCTTCGAGCACGAGTTCCATCTGACCGGGCTCGAGGCGCGGCGCGGCGATTCCTATTTGTTGGACGCCATGCGTCTGCCCGGCCCCTTTGCCGGCGCCGTCTTAAAGACCTTGCGGCAGAACGAAATCGATCCCGAACTATTCCATCCCGAATTCGGGGCGGATCAGTATGAGGTAAGCTGCAAGGCCACCCATGGTGTGACCATCGCCGATGACGGCGTGCGCCTGCGGGAGATCGTGCGGGCCGTGGCGCGCGCGTTCGGCCGCCGGGCGGTTTTCACGCCCCTTTTGGCGCCGGACAAGGTGGGCAACGGCACTCATATCCATTTCAGCCTGCAGGACCTGGAGGGCAAACCCCAATCCTACGATCCCAAGGCGCCCCATGGGATCAGCCAGGTGGCCGGGCAGTTTCTCGCCGGTGTGCTGCGGCATATGCCGGCGCTTTGCGCCTTGACCGCGCCCTCGGCCATTTCCTATCTGCGCATGCGGCCGAACCGCTGGAGCGCCACCTATAACAATCTGGGGCTTTTGGACCGGGAAGCGGGCGTGCGGGTCTGCACCGCCATTGACCGCGACGGGGTCACGCCGGCCGAAAGTTTTAATTTTGAATACCGAGCCAGCGACGGCACGGCCAACCCCTACCTTACCCTGGGCGCCATTGTCTGGGCCGGCCTGCAGGGCATTCAGGAGAAACTGCCCCTGCCCGAGCCCACGGACAGCGACCCGGCGGAGTTCAGCAAGGAAGAGCAGGCGCGGCGCAACTTGGTGCACCTGCCCCAAAGCCTGGAAGAGGCCCTGGCGGCCCTTAAGGCCGATGAGGTGGCTTTAGGTTGGATGGGCCCGGTCTTGGCGGAAGCTTACCTGGTCCACAAGGAAAGCGAACTGGCCGTGCTTGACGGTAAGCACATGGACGAGCAATGCCGCTATTACTTTGAGTCCTATTGACCCTGGGTGCCTTTAACCGGCGCTGCTTTACCGGGTGGGGACGGGAACCTCGCCCGAATAATCGTAAAAACCGCGCCCGGATTTGCGACCGATCCAACCCGCTTCCACGTATTTGACCAACAGCGGGCAGGGCCGGTACTTGCTGTCGGCCAAGCCGTCATAAAGCACGTGCATGACCGCGAGGCACACGTCCAGGCCAATAAAGTCGGCCAGTTCCAAGGGCCCCATGGGGTGGTTGGCACCCAGGTGCATGGCGGTGTCGATGGCTTTCACCGAACCCACGCCCTCATAAAGGGTGTAGACCGCCTCGTTGATCATGGGCAGCAGAATGCGATTCACGATAAAGGCCGGGAAGTCCTCGGCCGCCGCAGTGGTCTTGCCCATCTTGTGGGCCAGGGCGCGGATGGTGTTGAAGGTCTCTTCCTCGGTGGCGATGCCGCGGATCAGCTCCACCAGCTGCATGAGCGGCACCGGGTTCATGAAGTGCATGCCCATGAATTTTTCCGGCCGGTCCGTTACCGAGGCCAGGCGGGTCACCGAGATGGAGGAGGTGTTGGTACAGAGATAGGCCGCGGGCTTCACCATCGGGCAGAGATCCTTGAAGATCTGCCGCTTGACTTCCTCGACCTCCGAGGCCGCTTCGATCACCACGTCGCTGTCGCCGAACATCTCCAAGCCGCAGCCGCCTTGGATACGGCCGAGAGCTACTTCTTTATCCTGCGGGGTGATGCGGTTGCGTTGGATCTGCCGATCCATGTTGCGGCTGACCCGGTCGAGCGCCCGGTCGACGATTTCCTGATCAATGTCCGAGATCTTGACATCAAAACCTGCCAGGGCCGCCACGTGGGCAATGCCGATGCCCATTTGACCGGCTCCGATAACGCCAAGCGATTGGATGTGTGAGATGTCTGGATCTGACATTTTTTAGCCTATGTTGTTTTTATTAAAGGCCCGGCGGAAGCCGGCCGGAGTGAGGCCGCTTCCGCCGGGCTTTGCCGCAGCTCGGGTTATCCGTCCAGAGCCGATTCCAATTCAGGAACCGCCTGGAACAGATCGGCCACCAAACCGTAGTCGGCGACCTGGAAGATGGGAGCTTCCTCGTCCTTGTTGATCGCCACGATAACTTTCGAGTCCTTCATGCCGGCCAGGTGCTGAATGGCTCCGGAGATGCCCACGGCGATGTAAAGGTCGGGTGCGACCACCTTACCGGTCTGGCCGACCTGATAGTCGTTGGGCACATAACCCGCGTCGACCGCCGCCCGGGACGCGCCCACCGCGGCGCCCAGTTTGTCGGCAACCCGCTCCAGCATGGCGAAGTTCTCGCCACTCTGCATGCCGCGGCCGCCGGAAATGACGATGCCCGCGGTGGTGAGCTCCGGCCGTTCCGACTTGGTCAGTTCTTGCCCG
>JANQKX010000552.1 GCA_028280915.1 Kiloniellaceae bacterium | reverse complement strand
TCCGCCGTGGCGATCAAGACTCGTCCGGGCGCCAGGCCTGATAGTCGCCGGTCGCTTTGTCCCGGTTGCCGCCGCGCAGGATGTGACCGGGCGGACGATAGGCCTGATCGGTACCGGTCAGGTTGGGCAGGTGGTCCTTTTGCCAGGCTTTCTTCTCCGGGCCGCCCTCGGGCGGGATCTCGTCGCTGGTGTGGTGCAGCCAGGCGTGCCATTCGGCCGGCACCCGGCTCGCTTCCACCTCGCCCTTATAGATCACCCAACGGCGCTCATGGCGCAGGGAATCGTCGTGCACGTGCCGTTTGCTGCGGGAGCGATAGTAGCGGTTGCCGAACTGGTCCCGCCCCACGGCCTTGCCGGCGAGCCAGGAAAAAATCCGCGTCCCAATCGAAGCACCCATCAATCGCCTTCCACAGGAATGGTACCGAATTCGCCTTGGCGCGGACTATGGCAGTTTCCCGGCCGGCCGTCCAGCACGCCTTGGCGCCCTCTGGCGTTCTTGAGACGGCTTACCGGTCCCGGCCCCGGTTTAAGGCTTGTTAAGAATTTCAGCACATAACTAAGTAAAATCTAAATTAGGATATACCACTTTTCGGGGCACGGGTCATGTCACTGCACCAAAAGGCCGCGTTTGTGCTCACGGCCGCCTTCCTGTTATCCGTCGGCATCAACTTCACCCTCTTTTACAGCGGACTTGTGCCAAACTTCGTTAAAATGGACCCCGATCCGGCGGCGCAGGTATCGCTGAACGAAGAAACCGACCAGTTGGCCGACCTGGCCCGGGACTGGGCCGGCTGGGATGACACCGTCGCCTTCATGACCGCGCGGGACCAGGGCTATATCTCGGCCAACCTGCCCTTTGAGAGCTTTTTGGAAAACGGCCTGAACCTGATCCATTTTTATGACCATGACGGCGCCTTGATCTGGGGCAAGGCCTTTGATTTGGGCGCGCGCGAGGAAATCTGGCTGGCGGAGTTTCCCCAAGACGGCCCCCCGCTGCAAGACACCCTGATACGTTTCGAAGAGACACAATCGCCCAACGCCGGGCTCATGGCCACCTCCGCCGGCGCCATGATCGTCGCAGCCGCGCCCATCGGCGACCTTGCCAACGACGGCCAAGTCCTGGGCACTCTGGTCATGGCCCGCACCACCGAGGCGACGCCCATGGCGCCGCCGGGCGCCGGTGGCCTGACCACGCCCCCGGTCTCCGCGGAGGATCAAGCCGCCTATGCCCTGCTTCTGAGTTTCGTCGCCAGTAGTCTTCTGGTGGGGATCGCGACCTTCCTCCTTTTGCGGGCCAGCCTCTTGGCGCCCCTGTCCCGCTTTACCCAGCAGGTTCTGGGCAGACGCGCCCCATCCTTCGGCGCCACCATCGAGCGTCACGATGAGATCGGAGCCCTCGCCCGTGCCCTCTCCACGGGACACGCCCCCCGACAGGGCAACGGCGGTGAACAGGTCGATTCTACGCCGGAAGCGCCCCTCACCCTGGCCGAGGCCCTTGCGGACGCCTTACGCCGCCTGCCATCGGACTGCAAAGGCAAGGCCACGCTCACCATCGACCAGAGCCTGGAGACCGCTCCGGCCGTGCAAGCGCCTCTGGGGGAGCTGACCCAAGTCCTGTGTCGAGTCCTGGAAGCCGCGGAAGCCTCCATCGCCCAATCGGGGCGCCCGGACGGCCAGATCCAAATCCTCTCTAAATCGGAAATGGACGGGGACCGGGCCATGTTGCGCCTGTCCATCATGGACAACGGCAGCGGTCCCGCCCCTGCGGCCCACCTTCAGCGCAGCGCCGGGCGGGTCGAGAACTGGGCCGGGCGTCTCTACGTGGCGCATTCCAGCGGTCCACAAACAGGCGAGCGGCAAAGCAACGTCACCCACCTGTTGCTCCCCGTTGCGGCCTGATCCCTGCCCCCCTAGAGTGGCGCCGACCTTTAATCCCTCCTCTCTATTTGGAAAGTCGCGGCGATGCTCACCCAACGGGCGTTTTATTACCTGCGCCACGGTCAGACCGACTGGAACCTGGCGGACCAGGCACAGGGCCAGACCGACATTCCCCTCAACCAAACCGGCGTCCAGCAGGCTTGGGCCGCGGTGCCGGCCCTGTTGACCTGCCCCGTCACCAAGATCTATGCCAGCCCCTTGCGCCGGGCCTGGCAAACCGCGCAGATCATGCAGCAAGCCCTCAACCTGCCGTTGGAAGCCATCGACGACCTGCAAGAGGCCAATTGGGGCGTCATGGAGGGAACGCCGGCAGGACCCTGGCGCGCGGCCTGGCGAGAAGGCCGGGATGTGGCGGGTGCCGAGTCGTTTGGGACTTTCAGTGCCCGCGCCCTGCGCGGCCTCAACCGGGCCCTGGCCGACCCGGGCCCGGTGCTCATCGTCGCCCATGGCGGCACCTATTGGTCCGTAGAGCGCCACGCGCCCTTCAAAGCGGCCTGGGATATCCCCAATTGCACACCCCTTTTTCACCAACCGCCGGCCCTTCAGGACCAGCCCTGGCAGCGTCAGGAAGTAGGGACGCCATGAAAAGGAACATCCCCGGAACGAAAATCGCCGGCCCAAAAACTGTCGGCTTAGAAAGGTGCAAAATCAGGGGCTTGCCCCAATATGATGGGGTCAAGACGCTCCTACCCGCAAATTGTTGTAGCTGACCGCAAGATAGTGTGGTTAAATTCAGATCGGTCACGAGATCTGGCAGTTAGCCGGTGTCTCCGTGTCCGATTTCTTTCTTTGGGGGTCGTGCGGCGAGCGGTCCAGCTCTAGGCATTTGCCGGCACGCAAACAGCAATTTTTGATCGAGGTAGGGGGAGTAAAGCATGCGGATCGCCCGTCGATTCACACGGCCTGACAGTGACGTTTACGAAGGCATCGAGTTTCGCCTGACCACCAGCGAAATCCGTAATCCGGACGGGACCGCCGTTTTCCGTGCGGAGAACATCGAGGTGCCGGCCCGCTGGTCCCAGGTGGCCGCAGATATCCTGGCCCAGAAGTATTTCCGCAAGCGCGGCGTGCCCGTGGCCCTGAAGAAAGTGGAAGAAAACCGGGTGCCGTCCTGGCTGTGGCGCTCGGTGCCCGACGACACGGCCCTGGCCGATCTGCCCGAGGGAAAACGCCGGGGCGGCGAGACCTCGGCCAAACAGGTCTTTGACCGCCTGGCGGGCACCTGGACCTACTGGGGCTGGAAGGGCGGCTATTTCGACAGTGAAGAGGACGCCAGCGCCTACTACGACGAAATGCGCTTCATGCTGGCGCGGCAGATGTGCGCGCCCAATTCGCCCCAATGGTTCAATACCGGCCTCTACTGGGCCTACGGCATCGACGGGCCGGGGCAAGGGCATTTCTACGTGGACCCGGACAGTGGCGAGCTCACCGCTTCCGAGAGTGCCTACGCCCACCCGCAGCCCCACGCCTGCTTCATTCAGTCCGTGGAGGACGACCTGGTGAACGATCGGGGCATCATGGACCTCTGGGTCCGTGAAGCCCGGCTCTTTAAGTACGGCTCGGGCACCGGTTCCAATTTTTCGAAGATTCGCGGCGCCGATGAACCCCTGGCCGGCGGCGGGCGCTCCTCGGGCCTGATGAGCTTCTTGAAGATCGGCGACCGAGCCGCCGGCGCCATCAAGTCGGGCGGCACCACCCGCCGGGCCGCCAAGATGGTCACCGTGGACATCGATCATCCCGATATCGAGGCCTACATTTCCTGGAAAGTCCGCGAGGAGCGCAAAGTGGCCGCCTTGGTCACCGGCTCCAAGCTGTGCCAGAAGCACCTCTCCGAGGTCATGGCGGCCTGCTGGGCTTCCGGCGGCAACGCTTGCGATGCCTTGCCCGAGGATGCCCTCGAGCCCAAGAAAAATCCGGCCCTGAAAAAGGCCATGCGCGCCGCGCGCCGGGCCATGGTGCCGGAGAATTATGTGCTCCGGGTGATCCAGTTCGCCCGCCAAGGCTATCGGGAGCTGGAATTCGAAACCTACGACACCGACTGGGATTCGGAAGCCTATCTGACCGTCTCGGGGCAGAACTCCAACAACTCGGTGCGGGTCAACGACGACTTCATCCAAGCGGTGCATGACGACGGGGATTGGCAGCTGCGCAATCGGACCGACGGCAAGGTGGCCAAGACCGTCAAGGCCCGTGACCTCTGGGACCAGATCGGCCACGCCGCCTGGAGCTGCGCCGATCCGGGCCTGCAGTACGACACCACCATCAACGACTGGCACACCTGCCCCCAATCGGGCCGTATCAATGCCTCCAACCCCTGCTCGGAATACATGTTCCTGGACGATACGGCCTGCAATCTGGCGTCCTTGAACCTGCTCGCCTTCCGCCAGGAAGACGGCCGGTTCCAGATCGACTCCTTTGAGCACGGGGTGCGCCTCTGGACCATCGCCTTGGAAATCTCGGTGATGATGGCCCAGTTTCCGTCCAAGGAAATCGCCCGGCTGTCGTATGACTTCCGTACCCTGGGTCTGGGTTTTGCCAACCTGGGCGGCCTGTTGATGGCCTCGGGGCTCTCTTATGATTCCGACGAAGGCCGGGCCCTGTGCGGCGCCATCTCGGCGCTCATGAGCGGCATCGCCTATGCCACCTCGGCGGAAATGGCCCAGGCCCTGGGCGCTTTCCCCGGCTACGATCAAAACCGCACGGACATGCTGCGGGTGATCGCCAACCACCGCCGCGCCGCCCATGGCCAGCTGGACGGCTATGACGGCCTCTCGGTCACGCCGGTGCCCTTGGACACGGCCTCCTGCCCCGACAATAAACTGGTGCAAGCCGCCCAAGCCGCCTGGGACCGGGCCCTGGAGCTAGGTCATAGCCATGGCTACCGCAACGCCCAGACCACGGTCATCGCCCCCACGGGCACCATCGGCCTGGTGATGGATTGCGATACCACCGGTATCGAACCCGACTTCGCCATTGTGAAGTTCAAGAAGCTGGCCGGCGGCGGCTATTTCAAAATCATCAACCGGGTGGTGCCCGAGGCCCTGCAAACCCTGGGCTACGCCGAAAGCGAAATCGAGACCATTATCCGCCACGCGGTGGGCCACGGCACCTTGGCCGGCGCCCCGGCCCTGAACCACACCGCCTTGCGGGCCAAGGGCTTCACGGACCAAGCCCTGCAGGTGCTGGAGGCTTCCCTGGCGTCGGCCTTCGATATCAAGTTCGCCTTCAACAAGTGGACCTTGGGCGAGGAGTTTTGCACCCAAGGCTTGGGCGTGCCGGCTCATGCGCTGAACGACGGTGGGTTCGACCTGCTGGACTGGCTGGGTTTCAGCCGGGACGAGGTGGAGGCCGCCAATACCTATTGCTGCGGCGCCATGTCCCTGGAAGGGGCGCCCCATCTGAAGCCCGAGCACCTGAAGGTCTTCGACTGCGCCAATCCCTGCGGCCGCAAGGGCACCCGCTTCTTGTCGGTGGACAGCCACATTCACATGATGGCGGCGGCCCAGCCGTTCATTTCAGGGGCCATCTCCAAGACCATCAACATGCCCAACGACGCCACGGTAGAGGCTTGCAAGGACGCCTACATGCTGTCCTGGCGTCTCGGCTTGAAGGCCAACGCCCTCTACCGGGACGGCTCCAAGCTGTCTCAGCCCCTGTCGTCGGGCCTTTTTGAAACCGACGATGAGGAAGCCGATGATGAGCTGCGCGAACAGCTCGTCGCCGCGGCGACCCCGGAGCGGGCGCAGATCGTCGCCGAACGGGTCATCGAGCGGGTGATCGAGCAAGTCCAGGAACGCCGGCGGCTGCCCCAGCGGCGCAAGGGCTACACCCAAAAGGCCATCGTCGGCGGCCACAAGGTCTACCTGCGCACCGGCGAATACGAGGACGGCGCGCTGGGCGAGATCTTCATCGACATGCATAAGGAAGGCGCCGCCTTCCGCTCCTTGATGAACAACTTCGCCATCGCCATTTCCATCGGCCTGCAGTACGGCGTGCCCCTGGAGGAATTCGTCGAGGCCTATACCTTCACCCGCTTCGAGCCCTCGGGCATGGTGGCCGGCAACGACGCCATCAAGATGGCCACCTCGGTGCTGGACTACATCTTCCGCGAACTGGCCATCTCCTATCTGGGACGCAACGATCTGGCCCATGTGGAGCCGGGGGACACGGCGCCCGATTCCGTGGGCAGCGGCGATGCCCAGGCCGATCTGGACCAGGACGGGCGCAACGCCATGGAAATCAATCTGCGGCGCTATGCCTCCACCGGCTACGTGCGTAACCAGCTGCTGGTTTTCTCCGGCGGCCCGGCCCAAGAAACAGCCCAAGCAACGGCTCAAGTGGCGGCCCAAGCGGCGGCCAATGGCGAGGCCCAGGCGGTGCAGCAGGTGGCGGCCCAAAGCGAAACCCGCTTGGTGGCCGCGGCGGGCACCACCGTGGTGGCCGAGGTGGATCAGCGGCTCGACCGGGTCCGCGAGGCCCGCATGAAGGGCTACGAAGGGGATTCCTGCGGCGATTGCGGCAACTTCACCCTGGTGCGCAACGGCACCTGCCTCAAATGCGCCACCTGCGGCAGCACCAGCGGCTGCTCCTAACCCAGCCACCGCTTGCCCAGGGTGCCTGAGCGGACTATCGTAGCGCCAAAAGGCGGGCGCTTGGGCGCGCGCGGTCTTATCCAGGGAGAAACGAACATGGCAGGAGAAGTTGACGGCCGCTTGGCCGAGCTGGGGATTTCGGTGCCCGAGGCGGCGAGCCCGGTGGCGAACTA
>JANQKX010000347.1 GCA_028280915.1 Kiloniellaceae bacterium | reverse complement strand
CCGAGCCGCCCATCGTGCTCACCGATCTGGATCCCGTCATCACGCTCTAGCAGGAGATTAACGCATGGTTGGATTTCTGCCCGATGAAGGCGAGGCCCTGATCGCCGGCCAGGTGATTCAGAACGTGGTGACCGACAGGGGCACCAATTTGCAGCTTGGTTTGTTCACCAACGTGGCGCCCGGGGAAACCATCACCGCGGCCGCGCTGACCGAGCCCACGGGCACGGGTTATGCCCGCATCACCCTGGTGGATGGGTCGTGGACCGGGGCGGCGGACGCCCGCTCCTACGCCGAACAGACCTTCACAGCCGGGGCGGGCGGCTGGACCGGCGCGGTGCAGGGCTATTTCATCGTCACCACGGGCACCACGCCGCGCATCATCGCGATCGAGGTGGACGGCAATGGCCCCTTCACTTTCAACGAAAACGACGACTACCGGGTCACGCCGACAATCACGGTGAACTAGGGCCATCACGGTGAACTAGGGCAATAACCGTCAACGAACGGAAAGAACGTTTCTGAGGGGGCGCCATGGCGGCCGAGGATGTTGTCGCGGTGGTGCCCTTTCAGTGCCCGGCGACGGCCACCACGCTGGATATCACCTCGCCCCGCCTTTCCGGGCTGACCGTGGATGCCATGCTGGTGTTTGTGGGGCACGGCACCACCGACGGGGTGCGGCGCAGCCACATCGCCTATTCGGCGGGGGTGTCGGATCTGACCGCCAGCTATTGCTGGGGCTGTTTTTTCAAAGACAACGACAACGGCGGCGACGTGGCCGCCATCAGCCAGAACGGGGAGATCATCGCCCTGCCGGTCACCACCGGCGCCACCACCCGGGAAACCCTGGCCACGGTGGATTCGGCCATCACGGACGGGGTCCGCTTGAGTTTTTCGGCGGTGAGCGGGGACCGGGAGTGGGGCTTTGCCGTGCTCTTCGCCGGCTGGGCCAATGCCTCGCTGGACCTTTCGGCGAACCTGACCTTGAACAACGCGGTCACCGTGACGACGGGGTTTCAGCCGGATCTGGTGATCTCCCTGTGCCAGCATCTCAATCCCTCGGTGGATTCCCAATCCACCACCATCATGCCCGGGGTGGGGGTGGGCTTTGCCGACGGCACGAAACAATACGTGGCCTATTCCGCCTCGGACGAGGCGTCGCGGCCGCGCAACTGGGCCTATCTGGCCAATAACACCGGGGTGGCGGCTTATGCGGCGGACGGGGCCAACACCTTTACCAGCTTTTCGGTCGCCATCGATAACTTCACCGCCACGGGGTACGACCTGACGCAAACCGGGGAGATTTTCGCCCTGAACCAGGGCCTGCCCTGCCTGGCCCTGAAAGCCACCTCGGCCAACATCGATATCCGGGCGGTGCAGACCCCGGCCAATACCAACAACTGGTCGCCCGTCACCGGTCTGGGCTGGGAGCCGGACGCGGCTCTGATGTTCTTTACCGGCAACACCCAGGTCAACAATCCCCAGCAGGACGGCAACACGGGCAGCCTGTCCTTTTCGGGCTTCGATCCGGACCATCAGGTCTGCCTGCAGTTCGGCTGCGAGGACAACGTCACCACGTCGAACGCCACCTCCCTCTACCTGGACCAGGCGCTGTCCATCTGGAGCGACGATCAGGCAACGGAACAATACCGGGCCAACCACCTGTCCTTCGACGCCGGCGGCTTTACCCTGGACGGGGTGACCCAAAGCGGGTCGCAGAAATGGGGCCTCGCCGTCACCTTCGAAAAGCGGGCGGGCGGCACGTCCCAGTCCTATTCGATCGGGGGCGCGGTGACGGTGAGCGCCAGTGCCAGCGCCGCCCTGGCCCACGAACAAAACTTTGCCATAACCGGCGATGGCGCGCTCAGCCTTTTGTCCGCCGCGGACACGGCCCGGGGCCGCACCCGGCAGGGTGCGGCCCCTGTTTCTTGGGTGCCGGCTGGCGAGTCCAGCCGGGGCCGCACCCGATTGGGCGATGGGCCGGTTAGTCTCCTGTCCGCCGCGGATACGGCTCTGGGCAGGTCCCGACAGGGTGATGTGCCGCTTGGTCTCTTGCCGACGGCGGCAACGAGCCGGGGTCTGGTGGTACAGGGTAGCGCCGCGGCGGTTTGGAGCCCTGATTTTGACGGCAGCCTGGGCCGGGGCATCAGCGGCGCGATCCCGGTGGGCACAGTGATCAGCGCGGCGCTGGCCAAGGCCCTGCACCCGGAGCTGACCGGCGCGGCGCCCATCGTGATCAATCCGGCGGCGGCCACGGCCCGGGCCCGTGCCTTATCCGGCGCGGCGGCGCTTTCTTGGCTGCCCTCGGCGGACAGGGCGCGGGGATATGACGTCGCCGGCACGATCGGGCTGGCCCTGATCCCGACGGCCGGCCTGGTGTACGGCGCCGCGGCGGGGATTGCCGGGGCGGTGACCTGGGCGCCGTTGCCGGCGGCCGCATTCACACTTGGGCGGTCCATCACCGGGGCGGGCCTCCTGGGCCTTTTGCCGGCGGCGGAGACCAGCCTGACCCGGCGCCATTCGGGCGCGGGGCTTTGGGCCTTGGCGGCAGCGAGCGGCCTGAGCATCACCCGGTCCCTCACCGGGGCCGGGGTCCTGGCGATGGTGCCCATCGCAGTCCTGGACCGGCGGCGGCATCCCGTCACCATGGGTGATGTGACCCTGGCCGTGGCGGTCGGGGCGGAAACCAGCCGGGGCCGGGACATGGCGGGCGCGGGCCTTTTGACCGCCCTGCCCTCGGCGGGCCTGTTTTTCGGGTCGGCCCAAGGCATTTTGGGCGCCGTGCAGGCGGGTTTCAGCCCCGCTGCCGTCACCACCATCGGCCGGTCCATGACGGGCGCCACGGCGGCGGAGATCGTGCCGGCGGCCCTTCTGGCCGGCGGACAGCACCCGGCGCTTGCCGGGACGGTGCCCTGGCAAGGGGACAGCGCGGCGGCTCTGGCCTTTGCCCGTCATTGGCGGGCCGCCGGTGAGGTGCCTTGGGTGAACGAGTCAAGCGCGGGGCTCGTCTTTGCCCGCCATCCACGGGTGGCGGGGGACGTGGCCTTGATGGTCGCGCCGGACGGGGTGGCGGCCGTGGCCCGGGTCATCGATGGGGCCTTGGTGGTCCTGCCGGCCACGACGGCGGAGCTGGTCTATCGGGCCTTCATCGGCGCGCCCATCGGCGAAATCCTGCGGGGCGGCGGCGCGGTGAGCTTGCTGACGGCCGGGGGCAGTCGGGCGATCTTGACCGGCCGGTCGACGGACAGTGAATTGCGCGGGGGCGGGTCCGCCCCGCCGCTGACCGGCGGCGGCGACGAGACGGATTTGACGGGCCGGCAACGGGAGAAAAGGAAAAATGGCCATCACGGGGCAGGACATCGATGTCTATCAGGGCAGCCAGACGGACTTCACCATCCTGCTGGAGCTGGACGACGGCACGGCCCTGACCGCCGATCCCACGGCGGCGCGCTGGGGGCTCTTCGCCAAACCGGCGGGCAGTGCCGGGCCGGCCGGGGCGCCGATCTTGGCCTATGACCTAGAATCGGCGGAGATGAACTTGGGCGGCAGCGGGGCCAACCAGCGTTTCATCACCATCGAGCTGCCCATCGCCGCCACGGCCAATCTGGCGCCCAACACCTATTGGCACCAGCTGATCGCGGCCTATGACGGGGAGGACAAGCCCCGAATGATCGGCACCTTCCATCTCTTGTCGTCGGGCTTTCGTGAGGGATCGGGAACATGACGGCGGAACTGGCGAAACTGGTCTTTGACGCGGGCTTTGAGGTCTGGGGCGAGACGGCGGAATTCCAGCCCGCCGGCGGGCCCGCGGTGCCCGGCGTGCGGCTGATCCGCGTCAATGCCCGGGACGACTTCGACCTGACGGGCCAAAGCTTTCCCGCCGGGGAAAACCGCTGGGAAGCTTATAAGTCGGCCGTGCCGGGCATCACGGCGGGGGATCGTTTTGCCTTCGCCGACGGAACCACCCGGGTGGTGCAGGGGACACCCAAAAGCCAGGACACCCACGGCCTGAAATGGGTCTTGGATCTGCGAGAGGTGTAGGGCGATGGAGATATCTTTTGAAAAGGGCGGTCTTGGCCGGATTTTTCGGGACGAGGCACGGGTCATGGGTCGGGCGGTGCCGGCGGCCATCAATCGGGGCACCACCGAACTGAAAGAGGATCTGCGCGCCGACGTGCGCAAGGCCGGGCTGGGCAACCGGCTGCCCCGCACCTGGCGCAGCAAATTTTATCGCAACCAGGGCATCAACGCGGCGGGTGTGGTCTTTTCCAAGGCCCCTCATATCGTTCAGGCCTTCGAGGAAGGCAAGCCCATCCGGGCCCAGGGCCGCCGCTGGCTGGCGGTGCCCACCGACCGGGCGCCGAAACAGGGCATCGGGCGCAAGCGCATTTCGCCGGAGACTTGGCCGGAACACCGTTTCGGGCCCCTGGCCTTTGTGAAGGTCAACCGCAACCTGGCCGTCTTGGTGGCCACGGGGCTGCGCCGCAGCCGGTCGAAAAAACCGCGGCTGAATCGGAAGTTCCGCCGCCTGACCGCGCGCCAGCTGGAACGGGGCCGGCGGGGCCGGACCGCGATCATGTTCATTCTGACCCGTGAGGTGCGGTTGAAAAAGCGCCTGAACGTGGACCGGGAAGGCCGGGAAGCCCTGGAGAGTCTGGGGGTCAAGATCCTGGAAGAATCCCGGGAGCGTTGAAAAGTTTTAGTTTCCCATCCAGGCGTGTCTAAACAAATCGTCCTAGCAACATACTGATTTTTATTATTTTTTCGACCCCATCAGCTGGTCGAAAAAATAACGGGACAGGATACTTAATTCATGCCCACCAAGACGGAAGAAATCAACCAGGCGGTGATGGCTAGGCTGCAGGGTATTGCCGGCCCCACGGTGAAGCGGGCGGACGAAAGGGACGCGGCGATCCCCACCGGCGGCCTGATCGTCATGAACGACCTGGCGCCGGCTAATGTGGATGGCCCCCTGGGTAACCGGGGGCCCTGGTACGTGACCGGGGAAATCGACATTGAAGTGCTGGTGCACGTGGCCGACGAGGCCGCCCGTCACGCGGCGCTGGACGCGCTGCTAGCGGCGGTCGAGGGCGCTTTCGCGGCGGACATCACCATGGGCGGGCTGATTTATGGCTTCGAGTTGAACCGGCCGGAGGTGGAGGTGCAAAGCCCCACCGGGGACGCCGGCGTGAAGGGCGGCATCGTGACGATGACCGTTGAGTAC
The DNA here is from genome assembly GCA_028280915.1 of Kiloniellaceae bacterium. Lineage (GTDB taxonomy): Bacteria > Pseudomonadota > Alphaproteobacteria > Kiloniellales > Kiloniellaceae > JANQKX01. The sequence goes on along the minus strand of JANQKX010000347.1, from coordinate 10,698 downwards.
CAAAGCGACACACGATTGTAACGGCTGTTAACTTAGAGGAGAGCAAAGATGGCCACGCCCAAGCGCGCCAGGGGCGCCAATATCCGCTATCGGATTAAGGCGGAAACGAGCTATGGCATCCGCCCGGCGGGCAACTGGCGGACCGGATCGGCCTTTAGCTTCGACGTGGATCTGGAACAGCCCTTGGAAGACGTCGCCCGCCTGGGCCAGGGGCCGGAGCGGCAAACGCCCCTGCGCGGCGCCAAAGACGTGACCGGCCCGGTGGAGGTGCCGGTGGATCAGCGGCTGATCTATGACTACCTGGTGCCCTTGCTGGGGGCGCCCGGGGTGGCGGTGCAGCTGGGGGCGCGGGGTTTTATCCAGTTCAGCGACAACCCGGCGGACCTGGATACCATTACCCTTGCAGGCACCGACTGGACTTTCGTGGCCGGCACTCCCGCGGGCAATCAAACCCAAATCGGTGCGAGCTTGCAGGATACCCTGGACGCCCTGGTGATCGACTTGAACGGCTCGGCGGAGGCGGCCATCACCCCGGCCACCTACAGCCGCCTGGGGGATCGCCTGGTCATCGTGCACGATACCGCTGATGCCACGGGCAATAGCTACACCTTGGCCGCCTCTTCCGATGCGGCCATCGTGTCCCACGGCACCCTGACCGGCGGTGGCTTTTGGCAGCGAAAGTGGGAGGCGGGCGTCCCGACGGAGTATCCCTCTTTCTCCGCCGAAATCGAACACACGGACATGGAGGCGGGCAGTGACCGTTTCGCTTCCTATTCGGGATGCCAAGTGAACGGTTTGACCATCGGCCGAACCCGCTCGGGCGCGGTGCGGGCGGCCCTGCAGATCATCGCGCAAAAGAAATTCGAGCATGCTGCCAGCGTGGCGGGCACCCCGGTTAGCTTGGCGGAAGATCTCTTTAGCCAATTCCAGGGGGATATTCTGATCAGCGATCGCCCCGTGGCCAACGTGACCGCCGCCAGTCTCAGCATCAATCCGAACGCGGAGATCCTGGAGGAGCTGCGCTTTGACGGTTACATCGGCGGCACGGACGGCGGCCAGTTCAACGTGGACCTGAATCTGACCGCCCGCTATTCCAACAACGCCTTGAAGGCTGCCGCCTCGGCCGCCAGCACGGTCTCCGCCCGTTTCGGGTTTTTGGATCGGCCCAGCGGCGCGGAATTGCTGTTCGAGATCCACGAGATCCACCTGCCCGAGCCGCGCAAACCCATCACGGGTCCGGGCGGCATCTCGGTGGAATACGCCGGGCTGGGCACCATGGAAGGCACGCTGGGCCGGGCACTGACCGTCACGCTGATCAACGACGTGGCAAACTACGCGATCGCGTAAGAGGCGATCGCATTACGAGCAAGGGGCACCCCAGAAGAGATGGGCACCCCAGAAACAGAAAGGGAGAAAAACCATGAGCTTTGCCCTGCGGCTGACCTTGCCGGCGGAGCCTTTTTGGATGGAGCTGGATTGCGGCGTGCGTTTGAAGGTGCGGCCGCCGAGCCAGACCTTGGTCGAAGTGGCCTTGATGGAGGCCCGCCGGCGCCTGACGGCGGACCGGGAGGCGGAGGCGGGGCTGGCGGCCGTGGCCGGGGACGGGGTGCCGGCGGACCGGCTGTTTGCCCTGTACTTTTTCATCTGCCTGGGCCAGGCGGCGATCATCGCCTGGGAAGGCATCGGCCCGGCGGAGGGGGACGCGCCCCTGCCCGTCACGCCGGTCAACATCGGCCTGCTGATGGCCCACGCGGAGATCGGCCCGGAATTTTCCGACAAATATCAAGCGGACCTGCGGAGGCTGCGGGAGGAAGCGGGAAAGTCTGCGCCCGCGCCGAATGGCACTACCGCCCCGGCGCCGGCCGAGACTACTGCCAAGACTGCGCCGGGCGAAACGAGCCCTGCAGCCGGGGCAAGCGCGGCCGGAACGGAAACCGTTGCCCCTACCTTGCCAACGAACTGACCAGTTTCGAGGGCCTGGCCGTGTGGGACGTGCTGGCCACGCCGGGCGGCCACTGGCGCCGGGCCGGGTCCGTTGGGGCGGTGATCGGGCTGGACTTGACCGATGCCATGGCGCGCCTGCCACAGGACATCTGCCCGGCGGTGGCGCGGGAACTGTTGATCAGTGGTGAACTGGGCGTCTTGGCGGGGCTGAGCCGGAAGGATGAGGAGGATTAGGGTCCCACGCCGCAATGCCGTGGTCATGATGACCACGGCTTGGGTCCATGACGGCGCGCCTTCGTTGCCATGATGGCAACGAACTTTGACCGTCAGGGCGCCGGATCGCGCAATCGCACGCCCTGACCGCCGCCGTTGGCGGGCAGGAATTCGATTCCGGCATCCTCCAAGGCGCCAATTATGGCCTTCATAATAGGTCGAATTGGCCTGTGCTGTCCTTGTTCGAAATTGGCAATGGTCCGGGGGCTGACGCCGCTTTTTGCGGCCAAATCCCGTTGGGTCATGCCCGCGAGGGCGCGGGCGGCTTTGCATTGGGCGACGCTGATGATCATGGGGGGAATATAGCGGGTGGTCTATTTCCCGCAAGGCTGCACAAAAATTTCTCTTGTTTCTGAAATGCAGGTCTGCCAATGATAACCAGATCTGCAGCAAATTATCAAATGGAGCAAGAGATGACCACTATTCCATTTCCAAAATCCTGGCCGACGAAGCCGGGGCCTACCCGTTGGATGACCCCCTCGACGCGGCGGAAAATGGTGCTTGAGTTTGTGCGCGCGCGGCGACAGCAGCGCCGCTTCGACTGGGATCAAGAATTACGTTCGGCTGCTACCGAACTGACCAGTGTAAACGACAATGGAGATCTTTCGGTGCCCGGTGGCCGCCATGGGCGGCCCCTCGGTGACTGACCGGGCGTAGCAGGCCGGGTACCGGAAGACCCAGGGAGAAGTATGATGACGAAGGTTATTCTGATCGATTTTCACCACGGCCAGCTCATGGCCTTTGAACGGCCCGACGGCATTTACATCGCGTTGCGGCCGATCGTCGAGGGCATGGGATTACAGTGGCGCGCTCAAATAAAAAGGATAAAGCGGGATCCCATACTTACGGAAGGGGCGTCCATGATGGAGACCCCTTTTGACCATCACGGCCAGGCCATGCTCTGCTTGAGGCTGGAACTGATCCACGGCTGGCTTTTCAGTATCGATCACAGTCGGATCAAGGACCCGGCGGTGCGCGAGCGGGTGCTGATCTACAAACGGGAATGTTATCAGGTCTTGTTCGAACATTTCTACGGCGCCCGCCGGGGCGCGGCCGGGCGCAGGGACCAGCTCAAAGAGGACGAGTGGCTCCTGCTCCGCAAAATCGCCGAATGCCGGTTGACCTTCGGCGCCCGCGCCGCCGCGGAGTTGTGGCTCCTTCTGGACATGGAGCGGGTGCCCAGCATGTTTCTGGACCCGCGCCAGCACGAAATGTTCACCTATCAGGCGATCCGCAGGATGGATGACCCAGGGGGGCAAGAAGCGGTCTGAGCTTTACACCCGGTGGTAAAGGGGGTAGGCTTCCCGTTGACATGGCGTGGCGTGGCAAGGCAAGGCGCGTCGGGGCGTGGCATGGCAAGGCAAGGCGTGGAAGGGCGGTTCCTTGGGGCCGCCCTTAACTTTTGACCACCGGAATCCTCCGGCGTTCGGCGGATGTTTCATCCACCCGTGATGCGTCGGGTTTACCAGGCCGGGCGCAGGAGGACCCAGGGAGACCTAATGATGAGTAACGTTATTCCGGTCGATTTCGGTCAGGAGCCGGTCATGGCCTTCCAGGATGACCACGGCATTTATTTCGCGCTGAAACCCATCGTCGAGGACTTGGGGCTGGCGTGGGGGCCCGTGGAAAAAAGACTGCGCGAAGACCCCATCCTGTGCGAGGGGGCGGCCGTGCTGGCCAGGACCCCAGACGAGGAAATACTCGGTTTGCGCGCGGATTTGATCCCCGGCTGGTATTTTACCCTTGACGACAGCCTGATCCCGGACCCCGTGGCGCGGGAGCGGCTGCTGGACTATAAACGGGAGTGCATTCAGATCTGGCAGAAGGTGCCCTTGGACGCCTTCGACCTTCAGGCCTTTACCGTCGTTAGCCCCAAGAGGACGGCCCGGGCTGAAAAACCCCGATCCGGGCCGGAAAAGGCCGATCCGGGCTAACTTAATCCATGAAATGGCATGCCAATTAAGGGCGGCTCATTTGAGCCGCCCTTTTCATTTAGGAGGATCGACAGATGTTTTTAAGGACACTGAGATTCAGCTTTAACATATCTTGGCATACCCAACGTCCGGCAGCACCGCCGCCCGGCGCGGCGGTGAACACGGTGCCCACGCTGTTTCCCGGTCACCCACTTCAGATCCTGGAAAAGGACCAGGGGGACTATTCCAAATCGTGGCCGAACATGAGGCGACTGAGGCGTTTGGTGGCCGAGCGTTTGGCGCGCTGAGCCCGCTCCACGGCGGCGACGGCGTCGTCAAAATCCTTCAACGCGGTTTCCAGATTGCTGCCCTTCAGCATTTCGGCCAAGTCATCCAGCTGATCCTCGCCCTCCACGATGGCGTCGTCGTCACCGTGGAGAAGGTTCACCCGGTGCTTGCAGTAGCTGCCGTTTTCGCCGGCGGGGCAAGAGCAAAAAGCGGTTAATACGTCTCCTTCGCGAATGAAATCAACATCATAGATCTCGGTGCCTTCCACCTGGAAGCTCAGTTCCTTGCTGGTCATTGGGCTTCTCCGCCAGATTCTTTGGGGCAACGTCAAAGCTATGCCCGCAGTGTTTGCACACCTTGGCCTCCTTCAGGATGGTCTCGGCGCATTGCGGGCATTTCTTGTAGGCCGAGGCTGGCTTGAGGGGTGGCAAGACCAAGACGATCAAGCAGGCCAAGGGAAACAAAAAACAAATGAGGCCCCAACCAAGCTGGTTGCGGTTCTTGGCCGCCGCCGCGATGACGCCCACGGCGGTGAGAATCACCCAGCCCACAAGGTATTCCATGACGTGCTCCGTCCCCGTTTCCCGCATCAGTAGTAACATTTAATTGGAATAGTTGCAATGCCAGTCACGAAACAAACCAAACGCTTTGCCCTGCGCTTGGACGCGGAGGGCGAGGAAGCCGTCAAGCGCGCCCTGGTGGCCCTGGGGCAGGACGGCGAAAAGGCCCTGAAGTCTATGGACGTGGAAAGCCGCCGCCTGCGCCGGGAGTTGGACCTGGTGGAAAAGGCAGGGCGCAGCCTGCGCACCACCCTGCGGGGCGCCGCCGCCGGCTTCGTGGCCGGCCTGTCGCTGAACGCCCTACAGTCCACCTTCCGCAACGTTCTGGGCGACATGAACCAGCTGGTGGACGCCTCGCAACGGATCGGGCTGGGGACCGAAGCCTTGCAGGAATTCCGCTTTGCGGCGTCTCAGGTGGGTGTGGAAACCCGGACCACCGATCTGGCCCTGCAACGTTTTACCCGGCGCCTGGGCGAGGCGCAGCAGGGCGGCGGTGAACTAAAGGCCACCTTGGAAGAATACAATATCGAGCTGCGGGAAGCGGACGGGACCGCCCGCACGGCCGAGGCGGTCCTGCGCGATCTGACCGAGGCGATGAAAAACGCCAAGTCGGAAAACGAACGGCTGCTGATTCAGTTCAAGGCCTTTGACAGCGAAGGCGTCGGCTTCGGCAATGCTCTGATCGGAGATTTCGATCGAATCATTGCCGAGGCCCGGGAGCTGGGCCTGATCCTAGATGACGAGCTGGTGCAGCGGGGCGCGGACCTGAACCGGGAATGGGACCGGCTGGTTGACATCATCGGCAGCAATGCCAAACGGGTGATCGTGGGGCTGGCCACCGCCGCGCGCGAGGCCTTTGGCGGCGGGAGCTTTTTGGCCGACTTTGAAAAATCTTCCGCCACCCTGCAAGCCGAACTGGACAAGCTTGAAATCCGGCTGGAAGGCTATAACCGGGACGACGGCCCCTTGGCCCGCATCTTTTTCAACATGGAAGAGCGGATCAAGGTCACCCGCGAGCGTATCGCCGAACTAAACGCCCTGATAGAAATCGCTGAAAACCGCGAAAAGAAGGGCTTGCCGCCGCCGTCCGCCGATCCCGGGACCGAGGATGATCCGGGCGCCGAACGGCGCGCGGCGCAGATCGAAAAGGTCACGGCGGGCTTGCGCTTCCAAGAGCAACAGCTGGAACGCACCTCCGTGCAACAGAAGGTCTACAACAGCCTGCGCAAGGCCGGGCTGGCCGATGCGGAAACGGTTGTCGATGTCCAAGGCCGGCTGATCGGGGTCTATTCCCTAGAAGCCGAGCAAATCGCCGAATCCGTGCGGGCAATCGAAAGCCGCCGGGCGGCCCAGGCCGCCGCCGCCACGGCGGAGGAAGCTGAGACCAAGCGCATCGCCGATGCCGTGAAACGGGTGGAGAAGGCCCGGGACGCCGAGGCGGCGGCGCGGGACAGGCAGATCCGGCAGGAATTTAACGACGCGCTCAAGCGGGAAAAGGAAGCCTGGGACGAACTGAACAGCGTCTTGCAGTCCCTGAAAACCAGCGAGGAACGCCTGGCGGAGACGCAAGGGGTCCTTAACGCGGCGCTGGACGAAGGGCGCCTTAGCCAAGACGAATATGCCGAGGCCAGCAAGCGCCTGGCGGACCAGCAGGTGGCGGCGGCGGAGAAGGCCGAGCTGCTGGCCGACGGGGTGAAATCGGGGCTGTCCCGGGCCCTGCGCGGCGGCATGGACGACATGGCCGATTTTTCGGATTTCATGCTGGGCCAGCTGGATCGGCTGATCGACCGCTGGATCGACTTCATCGACGTGCAGCAGCTGGGCGATGCGGTCAGCGGCATCTTTAGCGCCGGCGTGGGCTCGGGCGCGTCGGACTTCACCGGCACCACCGTGCCCGGGGAGCCCATCCGGCCCCTGGCCGTGGCCGAAGGCGCTGCCTTCGACGGGGGGAATGTGGTGCCGTTTGTCCGGGGAGGGGTTGTAGACGAGCCCACCTATTTCCCCCTGCGCCGGGGCCTTGGCCTGATGGGCGAGGCGGGGCCGGAAGGGATCCTGCCCCTGCACCGCCACGCTAATGGGGATCTGGGGGTGAGGGCCGATCTGTCGCCCGTGGCGCCGGTGGTCCAGGTCACCCCGCCCGCCCCGGTGATGAACGTCACCATCCACAACCACGCAGGCGAGGAGGTGAAGGTGCGCCAGGAACAGCGCCGGCGCCCCGGCGGGGGCATCGACCTGCGCGTGATGGTGGAAAAGGAAGTGGAGCGGGCCCTGAACCAAGGCCGCCTGGACCAGGCCCTGGCCAACAACATGGGCCTGCGCCGCACCCCCATCCAACGCTAGGCGAGCGGGCGGGCGGCACGGCCGCCCCGCTAAATGCCCGCCCCGAGTTTTAGGGATAAGTCATGACCGCCGATTGGCCCGCTTCGTTACCGCAGGCGCCCACCGTGGAGGGCAACAGCTGGGAGCTGGCGGACAACCTGTTCCAGCCGGAGGTGCAAAACGGGCCCGTGGCGCCGGGGCGCATCAGCGCGGCGGCGCCGGGCCGGGTGCGCTGGACCTTCCTCATGGATCAAGCCGAGCTGGCCGTCTTCGATGATTTTTACGTGACCACCATCGGTTTCGGCACCCTGCCCTTTCGCATCACCCACCCGGTGGAACAGGTGCCCCGCCGGGTGATCTTCGCGCCGGAGGCCGGTCCGCCGGTCTATCAGCCCAGCCGGCGCCAGGACAAACCCTGGCGGGTGCCGCTGGATCTCTTGCTCTTGAACGGATAAGTCGCCATGCCCCGTCCCCTGACCGCCGCCAGCCTGGCCGCCATGATGGCCCAATCGGCGGCCGAGGCCCCGGTGGCCCTGATGACCATCGACCACGAGGACATCACCGGCGGCACCATCCGGGTGACCAACAATAAAAACCCCTTGGTGCACAACGGCAAAACCTATCTGCACTTTCCCTTTGACCTGCAACTGGCCCAGCAGGACGGGCAAAGCCCGCCGCAGGCCAAGCTGGCGCTGAGCAACGTGGACCGGAAACTGGTGGAGACCATTCGCAGCATCCAGTCGCCGCCGGCCATGACCATCGGGGTGGTGCTGGCCAGCGCGCCCGACGACTGGGTGCTGCGGCCCGAGCCCTTCATCCTGCAGAACGTGGACGTGGCCCTGACCCAGATCACCGGGACCATCGGCTACGAAAACGTGCTGAACGAAGCCTATCCCAGCGCCCTGATGAGCCCGGGCAACACCCCGGGCCTGTTTAACCGGACCTGATCACGACCATGAGCCAAGAAAAAGATAAAGCGGGATCCGCTTGGACCCGGGATTACATGGGGCTGCCGTTCGCGGAGCGGGGCCGGACCCGGGCCGAAGGGCTGGACTGCTGGGGCCTGGCCCGGTTGATCCTGGCGGAGCGCTTCGGCGTGGACCTGCCGTCCTATTCCCGGGAATACCGGGACACCACGGACAAGGCCGCCGTGGCGGCGGCGGTGCAGCGCCACCTGCCCGCCTGGACCCCCGTGGCCGAGGGGCATGAGCGGGAAGGCGACGTGGTGCTGATGGAATCCGCCTTCGGCCATCTGCACATGGGGGTGGTGGTGCGGCCCGGCGTGATGATCCACATCGAAAGGGGTGCGGAGGTCACCCTCTGCAACTTCCTGATCAACAAGATCTACGGCCAGCGGCCCAGATCCATTTACCGGCCCCCCTCGCAGGGAGTGTGTGGGTCTTGAGCGGGGCCGTGGCACCTGAACAAAAAGCCGGCTTGCCGGCCCTTTACGTGGCGCCGGGCCTGCCCGCGGTGACGGCGGAGATCTTTCCCACCTGGCGGCCGGGCCATGGGCTGGTGCGCTTTCATCTGCCCTTTGAGGCACCGGAAAGCGGCACCCGCTGGTGGGTGGCGCGGGGGCCCCTGTGGTCCATGATGGCGGTCTTTCAACCCCTGGCCTGGCTGAAAGACGACTGCCGGCTGATCGTGCGCCTGGGCGGCAACCTGGTACCCCGGGATCTCTGGACTTTGGTCACGCCCAAGCCGGGCGTGACCGTGGACGTGATGGTGGTGCCCCGCGGGGGCGAGGGCAACAAGGGCTTTTTGACCATCCTCTTGAGCGTGGTGGTGATCGCCGCGTCGATCTATTCCGGCGGCGCCCTGGCCGGCCCCCTGGGCGCGGCCCTGGGCATCAGCGAGGCGGCGGCAGGCGCCCTGGTGTCGGCCACCGTGGGCATCGTGGGCAGCCTGGCGGTGCGGGCCCTGGTGCCGCCGGTGGCGCCCCGGCGGCCGGGGCTGGGCAGCACGGCGGCGGGCCTGCTGCCGGCCATCACGGGCACCAGCAACCAGGCCAACCCCATGGGGCCCATCCCCATCGTGAAGGGCAAGATGCGCCTCTTCCCCGTGCTGGGGGCCTGGCCCTATACGGAGGTGCGCCGCCCGGACCAGTACCTGCGGCAGATCTTCATCGTGGGCCGGGGGCATTACAAGATCAGCGATATCCGCATCGGCCAGACGCCCATCGGGGAATTCGACGAGGTGACGGTGGAGGTGCGCTCCGGCGCGGTGCACCAAAGCCCCCGGCGGCTTTTCGGGCGCAACGTGGCCCAGGAAAACGTCGGCGTGCCCCTGATTTACATGGAGCCGGTGGTGCGCACCACGCCCCAGGACTGCGACCGCATCCGCATCGATCTGGATTTCCCGGAGGGGCGCTGGCGCCTGAAGGAAGACGGCGGCTGGGCCCGCCGCCCGGTGACCGTCCGGGTGGAATACCGCAAGCACGGCACCACGCCCTGGACCCTGCGGGAGGAGCGGGTCTATCGCGGCCGGCGCCAGCCCCAGCGCAATACCATGACCATCAACCCGGGGGAACGGGGGCTCTATGACGTGCGCTGCACCCGCCTGACCGTGCAGCCGAAAGACGAGGTGATCACCAAGCGGCGCTTGGTGGCGGGAGAATGGACCGAGGTGGAGGAGCCCCAGCCCTTCCCCGATCGCACCCGGAACCAGATGATCTGGTCCAACCTCAAGGCGGACCTGAACGAGGACCCCATCAGCCTTGACCGGGTGGCCACCATCTCCGTGGCCATCAAGGCGACGGACCAGCTGTCCGGGGCCATCGACAGTCTGAGTTGCGTGGTGGAGGCCCTGGAGCGGCCCTATCGGGACGGGCGCTGGCGCGGCCAGGAGGTGAGCCGCAACCCGGCCTGGGCCTATACCTCGGTCCTGACCGGCGTGGGCAACGCGGCGCCCATCCCCCAGTCCCGCCTGGACGGGGAGCGCTTCGCGGCCTGGGCGGCCTTTTGCGACGATCTGGGCCTGACCTTCGACGCCGTGTTCGATACTCAAGGGACGGTGTGGGAGCGTCTGAAGGAAATCGCCGCGGCGGGTCTGGCCCGCCCCGCCATGCGCGACGGGCTGTTTTCCGTGGTCTTCGACGGGCCCCTGGGGGACATGGTGCAGGTCTTTGGCCCGCGGCAATACAAGTCCCTGCGCATCAAAAAGCACTTCGTCCAGCGGCCTCACGCGCTCCGGGTCAACTTCCTGGCCACGGGGGACACCTCCCTGTCGGAGGTGATCGTCTATGCACCGGGCTATAACAAAGCCACCGCCACCCTGTTCGAATCCATCGACGCGCCCGGGGCCTCCAGCCCGCGCACGGCCCGGCGGGTGGGGCGCTATCACCTGGCGGTGGCCGAGCTGCGGCCGGAGGATTTCATCATCGAGACGGACTGGGCCAG